>CAZTUL010000028.1:0-27335 GCA_964616275.1 uncultured Spirochaetaceae bacterium
TAATTTTTTCAAGAAATACATAAATACATATATATTATATAAATAGCAATTTAATGGCATTGCCATCTTATGACATTTTATTGGTGAAGTTTCAGAAAATATCGAATTACTATGTATGAAACTGAATTAAAATGACTTAAAGTACCAGAATATCGGCCATCTTATGTCAAAGGTAGGTAGACTACTCACTTGCATCGCATTGGCAATATAAAAACCGTTACAAAAAGAATTTGTAACGGCCTTAGATAAACTTATTAGATGAAATCTAATTGCTGCATCATTCTATGAATGAAGCATGTTTCGTAATACGTAATGAAGAATACCTCCATTTTTATAGTAGGAAACTTCGATAGGAGAATCCAATCTGCAAATCACTGGAATTTCAGTGACCGAACCATCGGCACGTTCAGCCTGTAAAACAAGACTCATACCTGGTAAGATTTCCTGGGGAATATCCAGGCTGTACTGTTCGACTCCTTGAAGGTTGTGGGATTGTATGGAACCTCCTTGTGCAAACACCAGTGGCATGACTCCCATCCCAACAAGATTACTCCTGTGTATTCGCTCAAATGATTCAGCAATGACTGCCCGCACACCCAATAGGCTCGTCCCTTTTGCAGCCCAGTCTCGTGAGGACCCAGTACCATACTCTTTTCCAGCAAGCACGATGAGTTCTGTACACTCTTTTGCATAGGCCATAGCAGCATCGTACACATGTAATAATTCACCTTCTGGAAGCTTTCTCGTGAATCCTCCCTCCTGAGGAGCTGAGAGTTTCTGTTTAATTCGCGTGTTTGCGAAAGTTCCGCGCATCATTACCTCATGGTTTCCTCGTCGACTTCCGTATGAATTAAAATCGTTCACTGAAATTCCTCTTTGTGTGAGGTAAACTCCTGCTGGATAGGTGGGATCTATAGAACCTGCTGGACTTATATGGTCGGTAGTAACGGAATCCCCCATCACCAGAAGAGCTCTTCCCTGTACAATAGTATCTATACGTGGTGGTTCAACTGGGAATTGTTCAAAGAACGGTGCTCTTGCAATATAGGTCGATTGTGGATTCCAATCAAACGTATCACCTTCAGGTGCAGGCAGTTTAGACCATTGTGCATCACCAGCAAAAATATGTTCATACTTTTCTCTATAAGACCTTTCAGTCACATGGTTCAGGACAAGGGAAGATATCTCCTCTGGAGTAGGCCATAGGTCCTGTAAGAATACAGGGTTGCCAGCTGTATCGACTCCCAGTGAGTCCTGATAAATATTTACATCGATTTTTCCAGCCAACGCATAGGCGACCACAAGTGGAGGACTCATAAGAAATGATGCTTTAACGTTTTTGTGGATTCTTCCTTCAAAATTTCGATTTCCCGATAATACGGATGCAAGTGTAAGGTTGTGTTCCTGCTGTGCCTGTTCTATCGAAATATCCAACGGTCCCGAATTACCTATACAGGTTGTACAGCCATATGCTGCAATTGTGAATCCGAGTGTCTCGAGATCTTGTAACAGATTTGCCTGTTCCAGGTAATCAGAGACTACCTGTGAACCAGGGGCAAGAGAAGTTTTTACCCATGGAGCTACGTGGAGACCTTTTTCCACTGCTTTTTTAGCCACAAGCCCTGCTGCAATCATCACTGACGGATTACTGGTATTCGTACAACTCGTGATTGCTGCGATAGCTATTGCACCATCCGGTAGTTCAACAGGCTGTCCATTGAGCTGTATGGGTATTGTTGCATCGGGGTCTAAGCCAGTGGACTCTCGGATTCGCTCTGGTGCTGATTCTAATGCAATCAAGTCCTGAGGGCGAGAAGGACCAGCGATACTTGGCGATACCGTTGCCAAATCAAGTTCCAAGATTTCATCGTATACCGCTTCTACATTAGGATTATGAAATAATGCATTCGCTCGACAATACGTTTCGGTGCGTTTTGCAAATTCTTTTCTTCCTGTCAGTTCCAGATATTCGATGGTACGTTCATCAACCGGGAAGAATCCCATAGTGGCTCCGTATTCGGGACTCATATTGGCAATAGTCGCTCGGTCTGGAAGATCTAACGAGTTCAATCCAGGTCCAAAGTATTCAACAAAGGCTCCAACAACCCCAAGTTTTCTCAACTTGGAAGTCAGGGTGAGTACAAGATCAGTAGCTGTACATGCAGGTTTCATAGTTCCAGATAATTTTACCCCCACTACTTTTGGTACAGGCATGAAATAGGGCTGTCCAAGCATAACTGCCTCTGCTTCAATTCCTCCAACTCCCCAGCCCATGACACCAAGTCCATTAATCATAGTTGTATGACTATCGGTACCTACCAACGAATCGGGGGAAAGAGTTCCCTGATCGGCTCGGACACACTCTGCTAGATACTCGAGATTCACCTGATGACAAATTCCTGAATTTGGAGGAACAATCCGTAAGTTGTTAAAGCTTTTCTGAGCCCACTTCAGCAAACTATAGCGTTCGTGGTTTCTCTCATATTCGCGTGATACATTAATATCTCTGGAATCAGGTGCTCCATAACTGTCAATCTGAACTGAATGGTCTACGACTAAATCGACTGGGACCTGCGGATTAATAATTCGAGGATCCTTTCCTACATCTTTCACAGCATCACGTAAAGCAGCGAGATCGACTACAGCGGGAACACCGGTAAAGTCCTGCATAAGTACTCGAGCTGGGTGGAATGGAATTTCTGATGGTTTTTCCTTAGTTCCTGTTCTATCAATTACGGCACGAAGTGCTTTATCATCGATTAATTCCTTATCTTTGTGACGAAGTAAGTTTTCCAACAAGACTCGAATTGAATAGGGGACTTGGTGTATAGCTTCCCCTGCGAATTTGGTTAGGTCGTAGTATTGAAATGTTTCCCCTTCAATTACCATAGTTTTTTTATATGATTCAGGCATCGAAACCTCCTTTCTAATAGAGCATATAGCATACTCGGCTGTTCAGGAACGTTCAAGCTCAATATTCTGGCTGAATATGAACAAGAGATTCCCCATAATTACTGAAAAGTGTTGAAATCTGTAGTGAGAAAATAGGTGTTGGTAAGGGTGTTTTTACACTGAGCACGACGCCTCCGCTTGCTTGAAAGGTAAAAGCTCCTCCGATTGCAAAAGTAGAGTTGAACTGCGCTCCCAAGTAGACATCCTCTTCCCAGGAAAAAGATCCATTGGTCGAATGGACAAGAGTTTGTCCATGAAGTGCAAGTCCTGCTCCAATAATCCCTCCGTACGGTATCGGCTGATCCACAACACCAAATGGGATCAGATACCGAGCTGTGATAAGTGCTGAAGCTTCCCCTTTCTTCTGCTGCTTATCAAACCCTATAGGATAAAAGCCAGTAATTTCTTTCCCTATGAGACTTATTCCAGCATCTATATCGAGACGCACCACCTGGGTGGTCCGGAAGATCGGAGTTTGTCCACCAATAGAGCTGACTGCAATCGGATGAACATATGAATTGCCAATCGTATGGTGAAGTGAAATTCCTCCAAGCAGGTTCACCGAGTGATTGCCGTAATACTCCTTTGGTGCTGCATGTTGACCCCAACGCCATGCGAGTTTTCCTGATCCGATGATCTTAGTGTTTCCATTATAGGTCAGCATACCTGAGAATAGTGCAGCTGAACTCATATAGCTGGTTGGTCGTACAGCCTGATGCAGCATAATCTGTGTTGAAAAGTCCACTTGAGTTTGCAGGATTTGCGTGAAGGAACTTTTCATCATGCCATGGAGATTCAGGGAGAAGGTACCAGGAGCATACCGGTATAGAATATCAGCGATTGGTGCTTGATCATCAATACTCCAGCCTCCACTTGTCTGAAGGGTATGTATGCCGAGAAGACTCCTGCTCATCACTGTTGTTCCAAGGATAAATTCGGGAATATTCATAGCAAACGGTACCCAGAGATTGAATTTTAAAACATCGAGATATGGCTTCTGTTCCAGTGGATCCCATGTCTGAGTTACAGCAGTTTGAGGTTTCTCGTATGTGTCTGGGAGATTAAAAATCTCCGTTCTCTGTATATGATCGTATAAAGCACGTTTCAAGGCTGTCCCACGGGAAGAGTAGGTCTCATATATAATGTCATCCTCATAAAGAATCGCACCTGTAATCCCTAACGGGTCTTCCATAATTTTGTACCGGGTACCATTCTTTAATGAGATTTCATAGAGAGAGAGCCGACCGTCCCTATCGCTTGCGAACCACACGGTATCATTATCGATAAACCGTGGCTGATGAATTTCTGCATACTCGTGCGGCCAAAGTTCCTTAGTTTTACCAGTCTCAAGATTGAGAGTCACGAGAGTTGCGTGGCCTTTATGTATTTCAATATAGATAATCTGTTTACCATCTAAAGAGAATTGCGGTTCATATACGCTGACATCTTCACGTTCATACAAGACCGAGGTTTTCCCTGACTGGGGGTCTACAGAAACGAGACGCCAGCGGTCCCCTACCGCCTCAATAGCCACAATTGCAGTTCCATCATTATTTGAGGCGGGGTGAGTAAGGCGTTGTTTTCGGGTAATCTGTGTGAATGTGCCTGTAGGAATGTCGTATCGATATAAATCGGAAAAGCTCGTAGCGGCAAGGGGGAAATTCTCCCAGTTAGCTGCATCTTCCCATGCAAAACTGACAAAAGCAGTAGAACCATCAGAGGTGATACTGCTCGAATGCGTTCCGTAGAGAGCCAGATGATCTGCTATTCTAGCGGTCTTCTGTGTGTCATCCATATAATGAATGAGGGAATCGCCATCATCCAGTGTGTATGCCTGACCAATCAACCCCGCATCTGTTATCTCAGGAAGATAAAAATCACCGGTAACTTGAGGAGAGAAGGGTTCATTGAGTGTACCATTCTCTGGAATATTGGCCAACTTTTCCTCGAGCACTTTGGCAAACATCTCCTTTGGTTTCATACCGACTACCTGAGAAAAGGCTGGAGACATTCCAAAAAATGGCCATGAAGCGAATCGACGGTTAATTTCCGTGAAAGCCTCATGTCCGTATGTTGATATGAGATGCTCTACCATAAGGTATCCAGTTGTATAGATGCGTCCGTTTGGAGGGGTAATTGAGTTATATCCTCCCTGCGAAAGAGACCACATCTCGTTTTCCAGTAAGGGACTTTCATAGGTGAGTGCAAATGTAGGAGAGGAACCCCTTCCTCCCGGTGCTAGATGTGATTCAGTATAGGTAGTGATTCCCTCTACCCACCAGCCCGGCATAAGTACAGAATTCATGGCAGGAACATCCGGTCCAAAGATAGGGGTAAGAAATTTTGCGGGACCTACCGGTGCAGTGAGATGGAAATAGTGTGTTAATTCATGAATGAAAAGAGATTGTAACCAACTCGTTGTTCTCGATCCTATAAACCTGTTTGAGGGACTGGTAATGTAAAGAATAATTTTAGGTGGAAATGGAGAATAAAACCCGTTTGACTGAAATGGTCTGCTCGTAATGAGGACGGGAATAGATTCTTTTGGACGATAGCTGAGTAACGTTGATAACTGTTCATATACCTCGTGTGTAATAGGAAGTATCTCTTCAACAGCCCAAGCATCCTGAGGCTCATAGATAAATGTGAAATGTTCTGTTTGACTGTAGACACGTCCTTCGCTTGGTTGAGAGGCTGTGAGATGCCAGGGTGCAAGAACGAGAAAAATTACCAGCAGAAAGCAAAAACATGATCGTTTCATAGCAGAAAAAAGCATAAATAGATTTGAATGATAATGCAAGTGTTTTAGAGACATCACGATAGGACATGATGCAAACGAAGTCGGTAAAGTGTGAGAAAAATGTAAGAAATCTATCTAAAAAGTATTATCAAAGTGTAAATATTACAGTGATAATAAGTTATGGAGTGATTACCGAACACTTAACCAATCGTAATTTAGTTGACTTGTACTACAAGCGGCGGTAGCATAATTATATTCAGTAATATCATTGAATTCCAAAGGAGGAAGCTATGAAAAAACTCGTTGTAGGGTTACTGGTGTTGGCTCTGGTGTCAGGTATGTTGTTTGCACAAGGTGCTGGAGAACCAAAGAAAAATACAGTATTACGAGTGCTTACGTGGTCGGGGTATGCTCCACAGGAGCTTCTCGATAAATTTACCGAAGAGACTGGTTATACAGTAGAGGTCACTCTGAGTAATAACGAGGAAATGATCAGCATGTTGCGGGCATCCCGTGGTGGCGGCTTTGATCTTGCTCAACCTTCGCAGGACAGAATTTCATCAGTTGTAGAAGAGTATGGAATCTATCAGCCAATTGATTTTTCTCGAATCGAAACAACTCAGATTGATGCATCACTGCTTGAAGCTGTGAAAAAGAACACCTTGGTAGATGGTGAATCCTATGCAGTTCCTCATATTTACGGAACCGAAGGACTTGTTGTGAATAAGGCCTTAGCTCCAGACATCAAAGACTTTAAAGACCTTCTTGATCCAAAATACGCAGGACGAGTATCGTATCGTTTGAAGAGACCAACCCTCATTGGTATGGGATTTTCACTTGGATATGATCCTTTTGCTCTGTATGATGATCCTGAAGCCTATCAGGAATTCCTCGACGATATGGAAAAGGTGCTCATTGCAGGTAAGCCTTCAGTAAAAACGTATTGGGACAATGGAGATCAGTTACTTCAATTACTCCGATCCGGTGAGGTTTGGGCTGCTTCGGCTTGGGAACAGGCAGGTTGGAAATTGTATGCAGAGAATGCAGATATTGACTATATTGCACCAACAAGCGGAGCTTTAGCATGGGTAGATACGTTCGCTTTGCCAGCACGCTCTGAGAACTTAGATGCTGCTTATGCATATATCAACTTTATGCTTCGACCCGAAAATGCAGCATTCTTTACAAATCGTGAGACATACGGAACAGCATCCAAAGATGCAGTACAGTATCTCGATCCAGAAATTCAAGCTAACTTCAATCGCGGATTGCCTCCGGAAGTTCTAGCGAATATCAACTGGTACCCGACCGTTCCTGCAGGGCTGGAGGAAATGGAGGGAAGAACTCTCGATAAAGTTAAGGCTGCCCGATAGCAGGCGGATTCGTAATTCTAAGCCAGTGATTTTCCTATGGGGTGAGACTAACCATAGAGATGGTATTCTCTCACGACTAAGTACAGGAACTGAGAGGTGTTATTTCCTTTCAGTTCCTGCTGGCATAAAAATCACCGGCTCGTATCTATGAGGTGAACAACGCATGCGTATAGCATTATCGGTTCAGAACCTTACCAAGCGGTTTGGTGATTTTACAGCTGTAGATCAAGTCTCATTTGATGTTGAGGATGGGAAGTTTTTTTCCATACTCGGTCCCTCAGGGTGTGGTAAAACCACGTTATTACGTATGATAGCGGGTTTCTACAAGCCCGATCACGGTACATTACTTTTTGATGGACAGAATATGGAAGGAGTCGCTCCTAACAAACGTCCGGTAAATATGGTCTTCCAAAATCTGGCTCTCTTTCCCATGATGAACGTTGAAGAAAATATCGCTTTTGGGCTTCGTCGTCGCGGAGAGAAAGGTTCAGCGGTAACGAAAAAGGTACAAGAAGTCTTGGAGCGGGTGGGGCTCCCTGGATCGGGTAAAAAGCAGGTGAACCAGCTATCAGGTGGTCAGAAACAAAGGATAGCAATAGCGAGATGCCTTGTATTGGATCCTACTGTCCTATTACTCGATGAACCGCTCGGTGCCCTTGATGCAAAACTGCGCGAACACATGAAAGTTGAGTTGAAAACACTTCAGTCGCAAGTGGGAACGACGTTTGTTTACATTACTCATGACCAGTCAGAGGCGATGGTGATGAGTGATACTGTTGCGGTGATGAATAACGGAAAATTTGAACAGATTGGGACGCCTCAAGATTTGTATCACAATCCAAAATCTTCGTTTGTTGCACAGTTCGTCGGAAACAATAATAAATTACGAGTTACACTTCGAAGAGATGCTCATGGACATCTCTTAGCACGATACACGAACGGGTTGGACTTTACTCTTGTAGGAGCTTTTGAAGCTCCTAAAGGTGATGAGGAATATGATTTATTTATACGACCGGAATCAATGCTAATCAATCCTGATGAAACGCTAGCTCATGTAAATCGATTGCCGGTTACGGTCTCATCAATTCTTTTTGACGGGGGGAATAGCAGACTCCTTGTGACTCCCGAAAATACTGACGATGAACTCGTAGTTGCTCTTCCGCAGACACGACAATACGATAGTATCAAAGCAAAAGATCACATAACGATAGGTTGGGATATTTCCAAAGCTATCTGTTACAAGCGGAGGGATTGGAAGCTCTATGATGAAGAATAGAAATCGAATTCAGTGGGGTTTTCTCTTTTTCTTTCTCCCAGTAATCCTCTGGCTGTTTCTGTTGATTGTGTTGCCACATCTTGAACTGCTGCGGTTATCCTTTACAAAAACTCGAGGAGGGGGGCTCTCATTAGATAATTATATGGCATTCTTCAAAGAGCCCATCTATTGGCTTACCTATGTGAGGACAGCGTTTTATTCGATTTTAGTTACGGCCCTTGTCATGCTGATAGCCCTGCCAGTTTCATTCTACATCACAAAAATTGCACGGGTAAAAGCAACCGGGTTCCTTATGGTGCTCATTTTAGTCCCATTCTGGGTAAGTGAGCTTATTCGTGTGTATGGCTGGATGATACTGTTGCGTGAAAGTGGGGTATTGAATCAATTTCTCATCGCAATTGGACTTTTCTCAAAACCTGTAGAAATGCTGTATAACGACATCACCATGGTAATGGGTCTTGTATACACAAGTATGCTGTTTATGGTTGTACCTATTATTGGAGTCATGGATGATTTGGATGATGCTCTTATAGAAGCAGCATATGATCTTGGTGCTTCAAAAATTTCAATTTGGCGGACAATCATCATTCCACATTGTGCTTCAGGAATGGTTTCTGGTGGGATTATTGTATTCATGCTTGTTCTTGGAAGCTATCTTACTCCTAACCTTATGGGGGGAAAGAATTCACTTTGGTTCACCGAGCAGATTTACAATCAAATAATCATCTACTTTAATTGGAATCAAGGGGCTGCATTCGGCTTTCTGTTGCTGATTCTCTCATCTCTTATTATTTGGATAGTTTTGAAATTAACCAGGCAGAATCTTAAGGAGGTTGTGAAATGATTCGTACACTTCCCTCCTCTAAAACGTATAGACATGGTTTCACTCTTTTCATCGTACTGTATTTTCTCTTCTTGTTCGCTCCACTTATTGTCACGATGATACTCGCGTTCAATGACTCTATGTATCCATCTCTGCCATGGGAAGGGTTTACCCTTGATTGGTTTTTCGGTGATGGTCCACAAAAGTTCGGTATTTTTAATGATGATATAAATCTGAGGAGCCTTGCTACATCCTTCAAAGTAGCCTTGGCAGTAACAGTAGTTTCGACCTTTTTAGGAACCTGTGCAGCTTTTCTCTTTGAGCAGGAGAACTTTAGATTCAAAAATGCACTCTACTTTCTCATGATTGCACCTTTGGTAATTCCAGGAGTCATTTTAGGTATTTCGATTCTCATGTTTGCCAACTCAATCGGCTTGCTCATTGAAAATGTGTTCGATGTATATGTAAATTTTCTTGGCCCCGGGTTCTGGTTGGTGGTTCTTGGCCAATCCTCATTCATATCGACCATAGTTGCCCTTGTAGTTTCGGCACGACTAAAGAAATTTGATAGAACACTAGAGGAGGCAGCTTATAATTTAGGTGCCAATAGAGCAGAGGTCCTCTGGCACATTACGCTGAAATATTTACGTCCTTCGATTTTTGGTGGGGCAGCGATGGCTTTTCTCATGTCATTTGAAAATTTCAATACCTCTATATTCCTTGTTGGTTCCCGCCCGACACTACCGATTAACATGTATTTACAGGTGAGAGACGGTTCAACGCCAGTTATAAACGCAATTTCTTTTCTTCTTATCGTAGGTACTTCAATCTTTGCAGTTATTAATCTATATTCAGGCAATAAAAAAGGAGTGCAATAAATTACATGACACTTGATACTGGCACGGTACTTTTCGCATTCGGTCTTACTGTATTCGCAGGACTGGCAACTGGAGTCGGTTCGCTCATGTCGTTTTTTTCTCGTAAGTTTAACCCAAAGTTTCTTGCAGGAGCTCTCGGGTTTTCCGCTGGGGTTATGATTTATGTCTCACTCGTAGAAATCTTTGTAAAAGCCAAAGATTCTCTTGAAGGCGCCATGGGCAGTAAACCAGGCTATTGGGTGACGATTGCTTCATTTTTTGGTGGTGTAGCGATTATTGCAATAATTGATAGAATCATTCCCTCCTACGAGAACCCCCATGAAATGCATGCTCGTCCTTGTGACGACAAGCCCGATTTTGATCCTAATGATCCGCGGCTTTTACGAATGGGATTTTTCAGTGCTCTCGCTATTGCAATTCACAACTTTCCCGAAGGATTGGCAACATTTATGGGTGCACTTACCGATCCAGGCCTGGGAGTGAGTATTGCCGTAGCTATTGCAATTCACAATATTCCAGAGGGAGTTGCTGTCTCAGCTCCCATCTATTATGCCACTAAGAGTAAACGAAAAGCTTTCTGGTTTTCCCTTCTTTCAGGTTTGTCTGAACCCGTTGGTGCATTTATCGGATTCTTTTTATTACGACAATGGTTCAACGAAATTACGTTTGGCATCGTTTTTGCGGCTGTGGCTGGAATTATGGTCTATATATCGCTAGACGAACTGCTTCCCACAGCAGAGGAATATGGAGAACACCACGTTGCTATTGGTGGGGTGATTGGCGGTATGGTGGTGATGGCTCTCAGCTTAGTCTTATTAGCGTAGATCCCAGTATGATATAGGTGTTTGCATGCACGAGAATAGATTGACCATGGAGAAGCAGGTAGTGGAAACCATGGTCCGACTCTACTGTAGAAAACATCATCGCAACGAAACACTCTGTGAAGAATGCAGTGATTTGCTTGCCTATGCAAAATCCAGGATTGATCATTGCCCTGAGGGTAGCCTGAAGCCTTTCTGTTCTCGCTGTGTGATTCATTGTTATGCTCCCGATTATAGAGAAAAGATTAGGAAAGTCATGCGATTTAGCGGTCCCCGTATGCTTTTGTACCATCCTGTTATTGCAATAAGGCATGTGGTATCATCATGTATGTAGATATATTAGTGGCATTTTACGTGACATTAGTAAGGATTTTATTTGCTATTTAATTCATTCAGTTGTACTATACAGGCAGAAGTACGCTTTCATATACGGGAGGTGTTTTATGCGTATAAAGCGAATGTTAGTTGTCACAATCATTTTATGTATAGTTGGTGGTCTGGTGATTGCAGCCACCCCCAGCATCTTTGAGATGGGATTAGTGAATTCTTACTCGATCAGCGACATTTCGGAGAGTAATTTTTCAGCCTACACCCCTGGTGTGCGTATGACATTCTATGTGAATGAGTGGTTTGGATTATCGGGGGAAGCACTTCTTCGAGAACCTTTCCAAGGAGAACTCTCATTAGCAACATCAATTATTCATGTTTCCACGAATCTTGTTTTCAGATGGCCGATCGGTTTTTTTGAACCCTATCTTTCGCTTGGGCCCACATATAGTGTGGATTTAGGTGAAACAAGTCCACTGAGTGAATCCATACTATATAATGCAAAAGTTGGATTTGATTTCAATATTACGCCAGTGTTCGCACTTGGTGCAGAGGCTGGTTATCTTGCGAACCTTGGAGATATTCTCAACGATCAGGCAGAAATCGACTTGATGCAATCTACCGTAGGGCTTGTGCTGAAACTTAAACTCTAACAAAAACTTCCTATCTGATTTGACTCGAAGGTATATCCAACACACTACCCCAATTCTGGGGTAGTGGTATGTTCAGGAGAAGGAGCCGCTTGTTGTGGAGGATTATTCTTCATATAAGCATGCTCCTCAGTGACATCGGCTATTACATCACCCAGTTTCATTGAAAGGGAGTGAGGTGTTGTTGTGGCAAACGCAACATCTTCCGATTCTCCCATCACGTGTTTGACGACTTTCAATACCATATAGATTTGCTCATTGGTGAATCCATGAAGGATAACTGCTTTTTGTGTTGTTTCTGTTTCTTTTTTCTGTTCCATACCAGATATGGTACGCTTTTCACGCATTTCAGGCAAGAGAAGACAAGCATAACCTCTATGGTAGAGTAAATCCAAAAACCTCTTGAATCTTACGTGCAACACCCTCATCGTCATTATGTCCGGTGGTAGTGGATGCAATAGATTTTACCGTCTCATGTGCATTTTCCATAGCAACACCATAGCGTGCCCAGGCAAGCATCTCCTTATCGTTATCCGCATCGCCAAAAGCCATTACCTCGTCTGCACTGATTCCATACATTCCCATAAGCCGTTCGAGTGCCGAACCCTTGGTTGCTCCTCCAGTCATTATCTCTAAGTAATCATCATGGGAGTAGACCACATGGATGGCATTCCCATGGATTTTTTCAAGTTTAAAACGAACAGGTTCTGTCTCAGAAAGTGGACCTAGAAACATTGCTTTAGTAAAATGCAATGGATTTAAATTAGTAAAATCGACGACCTTTCCAACTACGCTGCTCAGGGGTTCAAGGTGGTCAGCCTGCTTGCCTGCTTCGGTGAAATAGAGCGTGTGGTTCATAAACGCATGGAGATGGGCTTTTGATGATTTGCTCGCCTGAACTATAGACGCACAGATATCGTTGGAAAGATGGATATGCCACAGATCACGTTTAGCCCGTGGATCATAAATACAGGAACCGTTGTAACATACTGCAGGAAACTGTGTTCCTACCTGTTCAATGAATCGTTTAGCCGTTGTGAGGCTTCTTCCAGTAGCAATAGAAACGTGAATCCCTCGTTCCATGATGTAGCGAAGGGTCTGCACCGTTGTGTCGGTAATAGTCTTTTGAGACGTAAGGAGCGTACCATCCAAGTCGATGGCTATAGCCTTAATATGATGTCTGTTATCCATACACGTGAGTATGGCGAAGAGTCTGAAGATTTGCAACTGTCGGCAATAGCAATAATGTGCATAGGCACCTATCCCAATTGGATATTTGCCACTCAAATAAAAGATAGATATATTAACAGTAAAGCAAAACAGGAGAAAACATGAAAAGAATTGCCACGCGAGATGCGGTAGCACAGGTAGATGCACTCGTACAACAACCACAAACGCTTTATAAAGGGGCTATTATTAATAAACGGGGGAGAACTCCAGGCAAGGAAGTTCCCTATAGCGAAGTGCTCGCGAAGCGATTGCTTCATACGCATAATCTGCCGGAGGCTTTGACGCACCTACCAAAACTCTCCAATGGAGTGGATTTTCGGCCGACAGATCATGATGGGACCACATTGAACCCCACTATATTAGGTATGAATCAGGAAGCACATGTTGCGACAGCCTTGTACAATCATCACCTGTTGGGGAAGCTGGGGAAGGTAATTGACTACTCAGTACCGATTGCACCAGATGGAAAACATGTTGGGACAATAGATCTTGTCTCATTCAATCCTGATACAGCTACACTGTTTGTGATTGGATATTCGTATCATGAAGAGCGAAGAGACACGCTACTCTATTGTGCACTAGAAATTGCCACTCTGCGTAACTCAATCAGAGACGATCATTTTATTCGTGCCTATGCAGACATGTTGGTGGGCTTGGATGGCAATCTCATACATCCTCGTGATGTCCATATAGAAAGTGCCATGGTGTTCCTTGAGGGGTCTTATCAGGATCGATCGGTACGAGCTCTCAAACGTATGCCCCATGTAGCCGATCTCATACTGGAACTTGGCATTCGTGTGTTTGTCATTGGCATAGAATTAGAATTACGCGACCGGCCGAGGTTTACTAGAAAACACACTAAATATCCCTACAAACCGGTATTTCAGTTTTTGCCGGTACTTCGAGAACGGTCTATAACCACTTCTTTCGTCTAAAGAGAAATATCATGAATGCTGCAATTATAATGAGAACAACCCAAAAAATGAGATATGCATAGCGGAAGTGGAGTTCTGGAAAATGGACAAAATTTGTACCGTAGATTCCTGCAAGAAGTGAGAGCGGGATAAAAATGGCGGAGAAAACAGTGAGGAATTTCATAATTTCATTGAGTCTATTACCAGAACTTGCGGCATGGCTATCCAGCTGATCCTTCAGCATTTCTCGGTATGTGTCCATTGTCTCAACAGCCTGTGTGCTCAAATCGTTCAAATCTCGGAGGAAAATGAATGTTGCAGGGGTAATTAGATCGGATTCGAGGCGTCCCAGTTCTCTCAGAGCATCACGCACGGGGCGGATTGAAGCTCGTAAAAAATGCAACTCTTTTCGATACTCATTAATACTGGCAAGTGTTTCGGGCGATGGATCATCAATAACAGAAGCTTCCATGGATTCTATCTGCTCGCCCAGACGTCCAATGAGAAGAAGATAATTATCTACGATGGTGTCAAGTAACGTATATGCAAGGAAATCTGGCCCAGAACGCCTGATTCTTCCTTTCCCAGCACGTAATCGTTCACGAATCGGATTGAAGACATCCCCAGGTCGTTCTTGAAACGTCAATACAAAATCCTTCCCCCAAACAATTGACAGCTGTTCACTGTGAATTTTGCCATCGGCTGATTCCAATCGCATCATTTTAACCATTACGCTTATATACGAGTCAAAATCCTCAACTTTAGGGCGTTGTCCGGTGTTCACGATATCCTCAAGAGTGAGAGGATGTAATGAAAATAGACGTTCTGCAGAGGCAATCATTGCTGTATCGTGCAATCCCACAATATCTATCCATGCAAGAGATTCAGTATGCATGTGATTCCGTGCTTCTTCCAGTGATACGTAGGATTGTTCCTCCATACCTGACTCATTGTATTGTATGACACGTATAGAAATTTGTTCAACTTTTTGTTTCCCTATAAAAACCAGCTCTCCAGGAGATTTTCCTTGTACAGCACTTCTGTTTTTAAAAAAGCGAGCCATAATATTCCTCCTATCAATCTTCCTACATACCTTACTATAGTACCTTTTCGTTAAAGGCAAAGCAAGAATGTTGTCCCCTGACTTCAATCTGATTGTATTGTAATATGAATTAATTTCATTTTATGATAGACTGGCAATAGTGGGCATATCAGTCTAGGGGGAGCCTGGGTAGGTGTGAAAACCTTTTATAGAATTTCCAGTATCATTTTGATTCTCATTGCATGTTCTGTGGTAGGCATATTTTATATTTATACGACCCAAAACATTGAGAGTACCTACGCAGCAGAAACTTCCCATACAATCTATACAATTAAACAGGATTTTATTCGTGATACTGTGAGAAATCAGATTCAGCGAATTGAGAGTGAGAGAAACAGTTCCATTGAGCAATATGAAAAGCATCTGGATTCAACATCAAATTTATTTGAGAATGTATACCATAATTCAACGGAAGAAGAGTTCATTCAATTCTATAAAAACCACTTTAATCTGAGAACAGAGCGTGATTTCTGGCAGGCCGCTCTCTGGTATGCGGATACAGGCCAAATATTATTTGATTCTGGATTGCTCAGTACAGCAGATATTCCTTATGACCAGTATCTCCTTGAAAGGGAAGATACCTATGCAACGAGTGCTTTGAAACAATTCGGGAATATACAGATGTTCTATGGAGTGCCTTTAGAATCTATTGACCGTATGATTAAGCAAAAAGTTGCTGGTTCAATACATCAGTCTGAATTTGCAGAAGATACCTATATTTGGGTGAACGAGGTGGTGAATTATGAAGGTGGTGATAATTATGCAATTAGAAGAATTCATCCAAATCTGAAAGACACAGAGGGTATGTACCTCTCAACTAACATGACCGATATTGCGGGAAATTTCCCGTATCTTGAAGAGTTGGAAGGTATTAAAGAGAACGGGGAGTTATTCTTTACCTATTTTTTCAAGCGGAAGAATACAGATGAGATTGCCAAGAAGCTCACATACGCACAACTATACAAAGAATATGACTGGATTGTTGCGATGGGAATTCATGTTGATGATATGGATAGCTATGTACAGCAAGCAAACGAACAAAGTAGAAAAGTGACACAAAGTCTTTTACCACTTTTTGTCGGCATGCTTGTGTTGCTCGTTGCAGGCAGTTTTCTCAGTCTCATATTCCTAGAACGGATTCGAAGCAGACGCGATAAACGCTTACTTGAAGAGGAATCCAGTCGGGATATTCTGACAAGAGCCTTAACTCGGCGTATAGGCGAAAAAGATTTTAATAAAAGTTTTTACGAATATCAGAAAGATCAGGCTAATAATCCCGCAATCATGCTGTTCGATATAGATAATTTTAAAACTATCAACGATGACTTTGGTCACTCGACTGGTGATCAAATTCTGTTTGAGGTAGTGCAGTCGATTGCAAATTATATTCGTGTAACCGATAGAATATATAGATGGGGCGGAGATGAATTCATAATTCTCTGTGATGGCGTACGTCCTGAAAATAGTTTTGCTTTTGCTGACAGCATGCGAGAAGTTGTGACCTCTTCGGTTCAAATTGCATCCGCAAAACTTACAAGAAAGGTGACAATTTCTCTCGGTGTTGCCTATTTCCATACTGAGGATAAAACATTCCAGGATGCAATAGCTCGAGCCGATGCGGCTCTCTATGCGGCAAAACGAACAGGAAAAAATAGGGTGGAGCTTTCATAAAACTCCACCCCTTTAGTGAACCTTAGTTCGTAACCTACTTTATTGAGAGTCTGTTATTTAACTGAGAAGGTCACCTCTGAAGTCCACGTTTCACCCTCTGCATCCGTAATCGTAAGAGTAAAGGGAATTGTGGTTCCTGTTGTAACAGATTCGTCGATAACAAATCGGAAGGTATTACTCTCACCTCCTATGTTCGGTCTTTGTTTCGAAGAGAACCGAGAATTATTAGTTCTGTAACATCCGGCTGGAATAATATTCACAGAAAGTGTGTCGGTGAGAAATCTTACGTGTGAGTTGTCGGTAGCCAGCTTTGCTGTAAGTTCACTTGTAGCTAGAGAACCATGATTTGCTACAGAGAATCCGACCGCAATCTGTGTGTTAACAGGAAGTCTGTCAAATCCATAGTATAGTGGAGTAATTGCATCAATGCTTAACCGTTTCCAGATTGCCTCGAAGAGGGCACCTCGGCCATATACGGTGTACGTCTCATTTTGTTTAAGAAGTGTATTGGTCGTATAATCGTACCAGCCAACAAAGTGATATGATGAATCTGGGGCTTCTGGGACTGGTACAGGAATAGATTCACCTTCAGTAACCTCATCATGTAAAAGCTCAATCCCACTCACAGAATCGGTGAATTTAACTGCAGAAGTCCATATGGCATACAGTGTTTGATTCGTAAGTGGCATCAGTATCTGCTCACCTGGCTCATAGGTTGCTTCTTCTGGTGTAAGACCCCAACCTTTGAGGATACCCATGTCTGCTCCTCGACCTCGCAGTTGCAGCTCTTCTGGCAGATTAATTTTGGTTCCCGGCGATTGCTGGAGTCGTTGTGAATAACTGAAGTGATATCCCTCCGAATCATGTGAGAAATCTATTGTGAGTGTGGGACGATAATATCTACTCTGACGGAAAAGCCACTGAGCGTACACATATTGTTTCTCCTCGGGTTCCTGTAGAATTCTTGCAAGGAGTCGATTGGATTCGGTTTCGCTCATCGCATATTCAAATAACTTCACGTAACGTGCATAAGCTTCCTCATAGGCAATGCGATTTTGTTTCATGCGTGCTGCTGCCATTTCTTCACGAGCATTATCTGCCATGGTACCGATTCTGTCATAAAACGAATCGTATTCACTTATAATCTCTTCCATGGTCATAGTTTCCACATCCATGGACTGAATTTTCTGATACGTGTCCTCTGCAATGGGCGCGGCAAATAGTACAGTAAGGCCGGTGCACAGCAGGAAACACGTCAAAGAAAAAATAGTTTTGTGCTTCATCGTGTTTTCCTCCAAAAAATAACTTTTTTGTACTAACGAAAAGATACTACTCATTTATGGAAACGGCAAGAGAATCTAGGTGTTTTAAATTTTATAACTTCTTTCTATGTAGTTAGATGAGAAAATTTTTCGCGGTGTGTAGTTTATGCTCATACGAGCAGCCACAGGGCAAGTGCTGCTGTACCCAGAGAAAATGAGACAAAGAGACCCTTGAAGTTTCTTGGTCGAGTTCTAATCATGGTGAGTGCTTTTTTCAAAGGGGCCGTTTGTATGAGTAGATAGAGGATAATGCCACCAAAAGTTATCCAAAGAGTTTTAAGCAAGGAGTCTGTTGTATATAATTCGGGAGCAGTAAGCACCATGTGCTGATGAGGAGCCAATAATTTCGCAACAATCTCAATTACTGTTGGAGTCCAAAAACCACCTATTATACATAGAATTGCAAGAGTGAGTTGTGCAACCCATCTTGAGCGAAATCGGATCCTCTTTATCCGAGAGGGTTTTGTGTTTGTACCGGGTACAAATATTCTGCCAAGTTTAATAAATGACGCAACAGTACCGACACTTGCGGCAATCAGAAGATAATAGAGGTAAGAGTTATTCAACCCATAAGTAATCAAATTTTTACTCACGAAGCCATTCAGTGGAGGAAGTGCGGTGATTGCTAAAGCTCCAACGAGAAATGTGAAAAAGGTAATAGGAACTCGTTCTCCCGCTTTTCTCAACAATCCAATTGCTCCGCGTAATACATATACGTTCCGTTGTCCTGTTGCATCGATGGTAGTACCTACACTGAGAAAAAGAAGGCCTTTGAAAAGTGCGTGAAATAAAGCATGTAAGTATGCACCAATCATGAGGAAAAGACCGGTTTCTGTTTCCAGCCCAAATTGAAGAGCCATACCCCATGCAGATACGATATACCCGATTTGACTGATTGAGTGATAGGCAAGAAGCCGTTTCACATCTTTTTGTGAAAGTGCAATAATGACTGCTGCGAGAGCAGTCACGCCACCTGCTATGCTCATGAGTTGTCCGACCTCAGGACCCTGGGCAAATAGCATGAGGACGCGGGACAATGCAAAAAGCGGTGTTTTTATGAGAACTCCAGAGAGCACAGCTGAAACAGCATGCGGTGCAAGAGCATGTGCATCTGGAAGCCATCCATATAAAGGCATCACAGCTACACGTATAGCTACTGCAGACACGAGCAGGGTACAAGACACTATGGCAATCATCTGATTCTGAGGAGATATGGTTTTTAAGCCAAGTGAAATCCCCTCATAGGAGAGTGATCCAGTGATTCTGTACAGTCCATAGGTTCCCAAAAGAAAGAATACCATTGCAGATGCACTTACCATTAAGTACGAGAATGCCGCTAACGACGCTCCAGGTTTCTTACTTGTAGGTATAAGAACGTACGAGGTGATTCCCATGACTTCCAAACAGACAAATAAATTAAATAGGTCCGTAGTGATTATAGTTGCGGCGAGGGCTGCAGTTTGAATGAGGAAGATGGTCGTAAATGCCGGTCCTTTCGGTCCTCCTCCCAGGGAGTAGATCCATGCAACAAGTCCAATGGTAAAACCAAGAACTTGTATGAGCCACGAGAGCCCATCAAATTGATACGAAATGCCTACACCGCTGTACCAATTTCCCACAACTCCTGTGATTATCTCGCCACGTAACACCTGCTGTCCAAGGAGAATGAGTGCAACCCAAGGTAGTGCGAGCCCAATTATTGCACCGCTATACTCAAAGCTTTTTGCGATTCTTTTGTGTGAGTGGATGAGTTTTCCGCAAAGTGCTATTGCCGCCCCGAGCAGCGGTAGCATAAGGGTTGAAAATACAAGGTCTTCAGGCTTCATCCTGCACCTTCAGGCGAATGGTGTCGATATCAAACGATCCGCTTATTTTATAGAGATGTACAGCAAGCGCCAAGCTGAGTGCTGTAATACATACACCGATTACAATCGCTGTGAGCATGAGTGCCTGTGGCACAGGGTCAACGATAGATGAACCTGTCTGTTCCATGATTGGAGCGTTTGTACCTATGCGAGATCCTTCAACGATAAAAAGGATTACCGCGGCATTATTGAGAATATTGAGACCGAAGATTTTTTTAATAATATGTTTTTTTCCTACAATCCCCCAGAAACCGACCATGAAGAGGAGCAAGAGTAATATGCGTTCAACCATCAGTAGCCACCTCCCATCATGGCAATGCACATAAATCCAATGCTTGTTCCGACTTTTAGTCCGATGATTGCATTTAGCAGAACTATGTAGCCCACAGGAACTTGAGTAGATTCGAGCGGATTTCCGAAAAACCCATTTCCCATGAAGAAGCCACTAAAAAAGACCAGTACTAATATGAGGAATGCGACAGTTTCGATACGAACAAGAATCTCGGGATTCGATATACCAGAGGATCCCTCTTGAGGATTGCCGAGGGCAAGGAAGATAATACCGGAAGCAAGAATGACACCACCTTGGAATCCTCCCCCTGGGGAAACATGACCATAGAGCATTACATAAAAACCAAAAAGCAGAACTATTGGACCTATCTTACCTGTGACAACCTCCAACAGGTGTGTACGGAGTGTATGGCTGCGACGTTTTTCCTGTGAGAGTGAAAAACCTGAAACAGTTCCGATTGTATGTTCATCGTCACTCGAGGCATCAACAAGCGATTCAACTCTCGTGAGAATACCCATGGTTCCGAGGACAGAAACGAGCAACACAATAGTCTCTCCGAATGTATCGAAAACGCGATACCCAAGATAGATGGCACTTACTAAGTTTGTTGCACCGCTATCTGTATTTCCTCTCATTGCAAGATAATCTCGAGCTGCTGTTGGCCAAGGGTGAGCATTCAGAAATATTGGAAGAAGCACAGCTCCGATTGAAAAGATAGCCAGGAGGGTTGTAAAAAGACCCCAGAACTGTTTGAAAGTTTTAGGTGTTGTCATCATCCCTCCTTTTTGTATGGCGTAATGCCCACACAAAAATTACGGTAGAGACACCAGCACCCACAGCAGCCTCTGTGATTGCTACATCGGGAGCCTGGAGGATGACGAATAATAAAGAACACATGAGACTTACTGCCGACATAGCGATTACTCCATGCAGCAGGTCTTTGCTCATGAGGGTGAATACCGCGAGAACAAGGATGAGGGTGAGTATGACGCTAATCATGTAGTATGCTCCTCTTCTGTGTGAGCAGGGAATCGTTTCTGCTGCTTGTGCAAAGGTGTTCCCGATTGCCAGATGAATCGAGCAACAATATAGGATCCAGTGGGAGCACTTACAAGAAAGAAAATCATAATTACGATTATGCGTAATGCAATTGACAGAGTTGGAGCTAATATGAGGGCTCCGATGAAAGTGGAAAAAATTGCAGTGGTCCCACAGAGGCCTCCAGCTTGCATGCGTGAAAACGGATCGGAAAAACGAAACAGTCCAACAAGTCCAACTGATCCAAACACAGTGGCCGAAGCAAAGGCGATTAACGCTGCAATTTCTCGGATTATCATAATCACCGCTCCTCCTCTGAGAATTTATCCTTCAAGAATCGTGCTATTGCCATGAACCCAAGGAACCCGAATATATCGTATACGAGAGCCACATCCAAATAGAGAGCTCGCTGCTCTGAGAGTCCACGGATTACGAGAAACCCTAAGGTCACTCCCGATAACACATTCAATGCAACTAACCGATCCGCGGCAGTTGGTCCAGACACCAGCCTCAGAAGGCATATTGCTCCACAAAAAATGAGAAACCATTGCATATACAGCAGCATCATGGTGCTCATAGCCAAATATTTCCTATAAATCGCTCCATTCGTCCTTTCACCCTTTCTCCTGCAGCTTTTGCATGATGCGTGTCAGAAAAAAACCAATGTACGGTCAAATGATCATCATTAAGGTCGAGTGTAATAGTGCCAGGTGTCAAGGTGATTGAGTTTGCCAGAACCATGCGGGCGATGTCGGATTGAAGGCGTGTTCTGAAGTGAACAATTCTTGGAGACGAATTTCCAGTTACTACCGCCTTCAACATAGAACAGCTCGAACTATATAAAAAATAGAGTAAGATAAAGAAATACAGGATAAGGTGGAAAAGATTTGGGAATATATACCGCATATTTGCTTGATGCTGAGCGATAAAAATAGGGTAGGTGATTGCCGCAATGAAAATTGAACCTACTAAACCAAAGAGCAATGAGTAGATTTCAAGACTCGAAGAAAAGAGTAACCACACCATATATAAGAACAAAGCAGTGAGGAGAAAGCGAATAAGTTTCCAACGAGATTCATTGCGCATTGCTAATCCTCTTTATCACAGACCTTTGTGTGAAATTCTTCTACACTAGTGGCTCGCCTCAGTTCGTCTCTAAATTGTGAATCATGTAATAGTCGAGCGAGTTTAGAGAGTAATTTTAGATGGGTTGCAGCGTTGCGTGGAGGCCCTACGAGGAGAAAAATCAGAGTAATCGGTTCACCATCGGGTGTCTCTACATCCAAAGGTTCAGTAAGTCTTGTCGCGGCAAGATAGCTTGTTTTTAGTCCTGCTGAATGTGCATGAGGTACTGCACAGCCAGCACCCAAGCAAGTTGAAGCAAGGTTTTCTCTAGCCATGATTTCTTGTACGAGAATTTCTGGGTTAGGCAGCGTATATGTATTATGTAATGCCCTAACCATGTGTTCTATGATGGTTTGTTTATCACGACTCTCTAGATCCAACAAGATGCATGCAGGATTCAATCTTTTACATATGCCTTCCATGGCTATACCTCGTGCTCTTCTGGTACGAGCCCAGATACCCAGTCAACTGGTACTGTGAACATAATTCCTGTTCCAGGGTTATCCAAGCCACCAACGAGTGGATCGATGATTGCACGGACATTCTTGACTGTCTGGTCATCCCGTACTACAGAGAGTATTGTTTTATTGTAGGGTTTATTCCCTTTCATGAAATCTTTGAAACCGGCAAAGAGGGGGACTTCATAGGCAAGAAAGCGTCCCATTCCTTCAGAATCAAGGATAGTCGCACCGGTAACGCCCGCCTCAACATAGGCTTCAAGGACCTCTTCAAGAAATTCTTCATTGTTTAAAACGAATACCAATAACTTCATTTTCAGTATGATTCCTCTCTTGCCAATCAGTTAAGATTCGGTTTTTTGGATACTACCATGAATTATGTACCTGGTACAAAGAAAAAAGCAGAAGTTTAGAAAATTACCCTTATAGGTCAAAAAATTACTACATTGCTGAATG
Source organism: uncultured Spirochaetaceae bacterium (assembly GCA_964616275.1). Taxonomy (GTDB): domain Bacteria; phylum Spirochaetota; class Spirochaetia; order Sphaerochaetales; family Sphaerochaetaceae; genus CAYZJV01. The sequence goes on from CAZTUL010000028.1 coordinate 23,314, forward strand.
CCCTGTTGTCATACCTCTATATACATTTTTTTTAGCATGTATGTGATGTGCGGGTATGAGATGTCAGATGCTCTGAGTTACCTCTCCTTAAAACAAGAGGATAATCTAATCATAAAAATTATATGTATATAATTAAATAACATAAACTCTGCCGCGAATTGATTAACCTTTGTCATGACCAGCATTTTGCACCAAGCTCATACCGCGTCAAATGACATGTGTAAACTCCTGACAAACATATTTCGTACCCGGTACATATTAACAAGGGGCATGGTTTCTGATACACTGCCAATCACTATTAGTTTATAAGAGCACAAATTATATATAAATGAGGAATATCAATGGAACAGAAAGTAACCATGAGTAGTAAAGGGCTTGTAGTCCCGAACACCCCAACAATCCCCTACATCGAGGGTGATGGTATCGGACCCGATATCTGGGCAGCTGCAGTACGTGTTTTCGATGCAGCCGTTAAAAAAGCATATCGCGATGAAAGAAAAATTATCTGGAAGGAAGTTCTTGCAGGGGAAAAAGCTTTTAAGGCAACTGGTGAATGGTTACCAAAGGAGACCGAGGCTGCTCTCAAGGAGTATCTTGTTGGAATCAAAGGACCACTCACTACTCCAGTCGGAGGAGGCTTCAGAAGCCTCAACGTTACCATACGCCAAAGATTGGATCTCTTTGTGTGTCTTCGACCAGTAAAATACTATCCTGGAATACCCTCACCGGTAAAACGTCCTGACCTCATCGACATGGTTGTCTTTCGTGAAAATACAGAAGATGTCTATGCCGGGTACGAAGTGAAGGAAGGTACTCAGGAAGCCAAAGATATCATTTCATTTGTTAAAGAGAGACTGGGATGGAATATTCGTCCTGATAGTGGGATAGGACTCAAACCTGCAAGTGAAACCGGCTCCAAACGCCTGATTCGGGCTGCAATATCATATGCCATTGAGCATAAACGATCTTCAGTTACATTAGTTCACAAAGGGAATATTATGAAATTCACTGAAGGAGCCTTTAGAGAATGGGGATACGAACTTGCGAAAGAAGAATTCGGTGATTATACAGTAACTTGGGACGATCTGGTCGACGGAAAAGTACCCGAAGGGAAGGTACTCGTAAAAGATGTTATTGCCGATGCATTTCTCCAACAGATTCTCACCAGGCCGTCAGAATATGATGTGATTGCTACTATGAACTTGAATGGGGACTATCTGTCTGATGCTCTCGCTGCTCAGGTCGGAGGTATTGGTATTGCTCCAGGAGCAAACATAAATTACGAAACAGGGAATGCAGTATTTGAAGCAACTCATGGAACCGCTCCAAAATATGCAGGTCTGGATAAAGTAAATCCCAGCTCTGTAATACTTTCCGGAATGCTTATGCTTGATTATCTTGGTTGGGGTGAAGCTGCAAAACTCATTGATAAGGGTGTAACTGGAGCTTTGCAAGCCAAGGAAGTCACCTACGATTTTGCTCGTCAAATGGAAGGTGCAACTGAAGTCTCATGCAGCAAATTTGGTGACAGTATTATACATCACATGTAACCGTTATCCATGTATTTCTCCCCCAATTTCTTAACAGAGTTTGGGGGATTTTTGTTTTTCCGTAGAAAAAAAGCAGAAGTATAGAATATTTACCCGTAAATGTTAAAAAATTACTCGTATCTTGATTTTACTTGTGACATTGCTCATACAATAGTTCCCTTGTCCTTGAAAACGTTGTGTGCTATGCATGTCAGATGTTATGGGTTAGTTGTAGGCGAGAGTATAGGTGAAAATGATTTATAAGATTTTAAATCATTATAAAAATACAAATTGTTGTAATTATGTCAGGTTAAGTGTGTTTTGTAAAATCTGATATAAGTGGTCGTACCGCTCATCAAGTACTTCTTTCTCATGTCATGGGTAAACTGAGCACAAACATCCGACATTCAAAGTAAACCTATTACATAGCTTCACAGATTGAAAAACACACAAAAAAAACGGAATCCTGAAGGATTCCGTTATACTCATATACAGTATTAACATTCAATAATTCCAAAATAAATTTGAAATTATTTCAATGAATTAATAACGATAGTCGTTTCTTGGCTGTCTTGGCTTTGCAATTGCTTCGTTTACACGAAGATTTCTTCCATCCAAGTCCTGCCCGTCTAACTGAGAAATTGCAGCGACAGCAGCACTGTCATCTTCCATCTCAACAAATCCAAAACCTTTTGGGCGTCGGGTGTCTCTATCAATAATGATATTTGCACTCACAACAGTGCCGAACTGGGCGAATAAATCCCAAAGCTGCTCTTCGGTGGTATTGTAACTCATGTTACCCACGTAAATTTTCTTTGCCATACTTAGCATCCTTCACAGGTCTTACCTGTTCACAAAATAATGTGCTCCATTTGGGCAGTCTGAACGAGAATCTTGTCTGCTGGAGTGTGTGTCAGTGAAGAACGCAAACGTACAACGCAAGGAAAACGAAAGATCTGCAACGCAAAATAATAAGCTTCCTTACAGTAGCATGCAAATCACTTGAGAGTCAATCGAGCGAAGTCTATTCACACATCAATTAAGAAATTTCTTAATAATTCGATCTTTTCCCTTTGTATAGGGATGATAGCGAAAAGAAAGATCAAGAAAGTTTGATTTTTTTATGATACTTTTCATGTGACTGAAAGTGTTAAAACTAGCCTCGCCATGGTACGAACCTATTCCACTAGCTCCAACACCACCAAAACTCATATGAGGCGATGCAACATGGATTATCGTGTCGTTTACACAACCTCCTCCAAATGTGACTGTATTGAGAAAAATTTGTTCGATCTTTTTATTTGTAGTAAATATATAGAGTGCTAAAGGTTTCGGGTTGCTTGCAATATAAGAGATTGCATCATCTACAGTAGAATACGAAATTATTGGCAGAATAGGGCCGAAAATTTCCTCTTGCATAATCGGTGCATCAAGTGAGACAGCCTCTAACACCGTAGGGACGATCTGTAAAGATTCACTATCTCCGATTCCCCCAATTACACACTGTTCTTCTGAAATAAGAGACATAAGCCTGGTATAATGTTTTTTGTTGATAATGCGTGGGAATTCACTCAAATCGCCTTCTGGAAAGAATTCTTCGAGTGCTTCACGTACATGTACAATAAATTGTTCTTTTACACTTTCATCTATCAGTACATAATCGGGTGCGATACACGTTTGTCCTGCATTAAGGAATTTCCCAAAGACGATACGTTTTGCAGCTAGTTTGAGATGAGCCGTTTTCTCGACTATAGCGGGACTCTTTCCTCCAAGTTCCAGAGTAACCGGAGTGAGATGCTGTGCAGCCCGTTCCATCACAAGTGAGCCTACCGCAACACTTCCGGTGAAGAAAATATAATCGTATCGTTGTTCAAGCAGCAATTCATTTTCGGCTCTTCCACCTTGTACCACCTGGACATATTGTGGATCAAAAACCTCTGATATAAGCTCTGCAACAACCTCACTCGTATGCGCAGCATAGGCTGAAGGCTTTACTATTGCTGTATTACCTGCAGCTATAGCACCTATAAGTGGAGTAATGCATAATTGAAACGGATAATTCCAAGGAGCCATAATCAGAACCACTCCATATGGTTCCGGGACAATAAAGCTTTTTGCGGGGAAGTGAGCAAGAGGTGTTCGGACACGTCTGACTTTTGCCCAGGTTTTCACGTGTTTAAGCTGATATCGTAATTCAGCCAGCACCATACCTATTTCACTCATGTATGACTCTGATGCGGTTTTATGCAGATCAGCTGCAAGTGCTTGAGTAATCTTATTTTCGTGTTTATGAATAGCGAATCTCAGCCGACGGAGATGTTCCATCCGCACTGTAATATCCAGTGTTTGTCCGCTTTGAAAAAAATTGCGTTGCTGCACCACTAATTTATTTACATCCAGCATAAGTTTTAACTCCATACTATCGGTTCAGAGGAGTTGTTTTCCTCCCGAATACACGCTTTTAACCGAAATTACAGTTGCAGCATTCCCTGG
>CAZTUL010000029.1:0-15932 GCA_964616275.1 uncultured Spirochaetaceae bacterium
GAAACTTAGTATAGCAAAAAGCGGAGGGTCGTCAATCTGAAACGTCCTCCGCTCTCTCGTTAATTTTTAATTCATACATGTACCAGAGTGTAGATACTTACTTTTGATTTTTCGTTTTTTTCGACCACGAGTCCTTCAGTGAAACCGTACGATTAAACACTAAGTTGTCGGGTGTAGAATCAACAGAATCAATCATGAAATATCCATTCCGTATAAATTGCAGGTAGTTCCCGGGTTGTGCATCTCGTAAAGACGGTTCCAATTTGCAGTGTTCCAGAACTACAAGTGATTCCGGATTTAAATCGTCAAGATAATTCCCTGTACGCTCACCTGGGTTTTCTGCAGAAAAAAGTTTATCATAGAGTCGAATTTCTGCATCCAGTGCATGCTGAGCACTCACCCAGTGACTGGTTCCCCGAACCTTTCGGCCATCAGGTGTCGTTCCACCTCGAGATTCTGGATCGTAGGTTACATGAACTTCGGTTATAGAGCCTTGATCATCCTTTATTACATCGGTACAGGTAACATAGTAGGCATGTTTCAGACGGATTTCGTTACCTGGATAGAGTCTGTGATACCCTTTAACAGGTTCTTCCATAAAGTCTTCTCTTTCAATAAAGAGCTCACGAGAAAATGGCATAGGTCTGGTTCCAGCATTCGGATCTTCTGGATTATTATCTGCATCGAACCATTCCACAGTATTTTCCGGATAGTTGGTAATGACTAGTTTCAGAGGATATAATACTGCCATATAGCGTAGTGCCCGTTTGTTAAGATCTTCTCGTGCACAAAACTCAAGCAGGTTGAAATCAACCACACTTTCTACCTTTGCCACACCGACACGAGCCACAAAATCTCTCAGTGATTCAGGGCTATATCCACGCCTGCGAATACCGGTAATGGTAGGCATGCGAGGATCATCCCATCCGGATACATGACCGAGTTTTACGAGATTTAAGAGCCTTCTTTTACTCATAATCGTATAATTTATGTTTAATCGGGCAAATTCATACTGATGTGGTGTATGATCAATCATATCAATCGAGGTTGCCCAATCATAGGCAGGTCGATGATCTTCAAACTCTAACGTACAGATAGAGTGTGTAATTCCTTCAATCGCATCACTGATGGGATGGGTATAATCATACATGGGATAGATACACCAGGTATCACCGGTTCTTGGATGGGATGCAAATTTAATCCTATAGAGTGCAGGGTCCCGTAGGTTAAGGTTCGGGCTCGACATATCAAGTTTAGCACGTAGCAGATACTTCCCTTCCGGGTGTTTACCAGCACGCATTTCTTCAAACAGCCTAAGATTCTCTTCAATCGGTCGGTCACGATCGGGGCTATTTTTTCCGGGAGTGGTAAGTGTACCGCGATACTCTTTCATCTGTTCAGGCGTCAGTGAGTCTACATAGGCTTTTCCCTCTTTAATCAGATGTATTGCTATGGTGTACAGTTGATGATAATAGTCACTCGCGTGGTACAGATGATTACCCCAGTCGAAGCCCAGCCATCGAATATCTCGCTGGATTGATTCAATATACTCAAGTTCTTCCTTTTCTGGGTTTGTATCGTCCAGTCGGAGGTGGCACCGTCCGCCATACTTTTCGGCAAGCCCAAAGTTCAGACAGATGGATTTTATGTGTCCAAGGTGCAGATACCCATTCGGTTCAGGAGGGAAACGGGTCACTATGGTGTTGTTTGGAACGCGTCCTTGTGCAAGATCTTCTTCAATAATTCGTTCAAGAAAATTGAGACTTCGTTCTTCTTTTTTCTCTTCTTCGTGCATGCTTCAATGCTCCTTTTCCTCTTCCAACGCAAACTTTCGGGATTCCTCAACACTATGGAGAAGGGAATCTCATATTGTGCGATTCTACCATAGAGCGGCGTTTGCGAAAAGATAGCGCACTCAATGCATTTTCCCTATGTAGGCTGCGTGACAAGATGAGAGTCGATGAGTATGATGTAAAGCTATGAAATCACAGGAGCACACATCACTTTCAAGCCAGCTTATGCGTATCTCGCTCCCAATTATGGTCTCGAACTTACTACAGACCCTCTACACCATGGTAGACACCTATTTTCTTGGTCGGTTGGGGAAAGAGGCCATAAGTGCTCCTTCGATAACAATGAACATAAGCAATTTCATTATCGTATTTGGCACAGCATTTTCAATTGCTGGAACCACGATGATCAGTCAAGCTTATGGAGCCGATAAAACAAACCGGAAACGACTCGAATTTCTTGCATCTCAAGTGTTCTTTGTGAATGTTATAATGTCCTTTGTTGTTATGGTACTAGGCACTGTACTTGCCCGACCAATGATAGATCTTATGCAGGTCCCGAGCGGATTAACCTATACCTATACATTGCAATATATGACTATTACCTTTCTCACGATGCCGTTCTTATTCGGTGATTTTGTATTACGTACAACGCTTCAAGGAGTAGGAGATTCTCTCACTCCCTTATATGTACAGGCAACAGCTGTTGGTCTGAATATTCTCCTCGATCCGATTTTTATATTTGGCTGGGGTCCAATTCCTCCACTTGCTGTAGAGGGAGCCGCTTGGGCAACATTCATCGCACGATCGATAAGTTGTACAGTCTCAATGATTCTTTTGTTCAGTGGTATTAAAAGAGTTCGTGTCCGATTTGGTAGTATGAAGCCTCACCGACCTACATTATCACTGTTAGTGCGTATTGGGCTGCCGGCATCCTTTGGACAATCTATTTCATCACTTGGGTTTGCAGTTATCCAGGGTGTAGTGAATTCTTTTGGCCCGGCTGTAATTGCTGCATTTGGCATTGGAAATCGAATTCAATCAATATTTCACATGCCTGCGTATGGTATAAGTCAAGGAGTCGCCATTCTTGTAGGAAAAAAATTGGGTGAAGGAGATGCAGATGGAGCTGCATCAGCAGCAAAACGAGGAATGCTGATCAGTGGCGTATTTATTACAGTCGGTATGTCTCTTGTGGTACTGTTTGGACGTTATGTCATGCTATTCTTTGTGAATGATCTGGAAGTAGTAGCTCATGGTACGCAACTTTTCTACTTCACTGCACCGTCGGTTGTTTTCTTTTCGTTTTACACCATCGTACTAGGGGCTTTTCAGGGTGGCGGAGAAACACGGCCGGTTATGACCATGAATATTGTTCGGTTATGGGGTCTGCGTGTACCGTTGTGTTATATACTTCCATTAGTGTTTGGGCTTGGTTCACAAGGTATCTGGATGGCTATGCTTTTGAGTAATATGCTTGTTGCACTGTGGTCACTCTATCTGTTTCATCGTGGTTCTTGGAAAGTCTCATTATTTGCATAATGAACGAATATGTACAGAGTGTGGGAAACAGGGTAAACTTACTGCCGATGCAGTTTGTACTGGAGGATTGGTTTGGAGCATAAAACACAGCGAAAAACAAAATCACTCTTTCGTCTTCTTCGGACGATTCTTATAGGTGTATGTATTGTAGTAATCGCTATTGGTATTGTTGCATGGACTCAATCGTTACAGAATAAGAATCAGATTGAACAACAGCGAAAAGTTCTTGCAGAGGTATTAGAGCGAGAGGGTGAACTTGGATTACTTCAGCTTGCTGGAGTTCAAGTGAATGATATTTTCTATGGTGATCAGGGAGTCTCAGTCTTTTTAGGCGATATGTCAGCATTTTCCTACAGTGCTGAGGAGATGCGAAATATTGCCATATATGAACAGGCAAATAAAAGTGTTGTACACATCACTACCGTTTCCCTCGGCTTGAATACTTTTCTGGAGGTAATGCCGGTACAGGGTACTGGTTCGGGAATTATTATTAGCGAAGATGGATACATTCTTACCAATGCACATGTAGTACAAGATGCTGCCGATTTGAATATCAGCCTGCATGACGGTACAAACCATGAAGCTCGACTGGTAGGTCTTGATAACGAGAACGATTTAGCTGTTCTGAAAATTGATTTGCCACCTCAAGTGCTTTTAGATCCTATCAGTTTCGGAACAGCTCACACGTTGCAAGTTGGACAGAAGGTCGTTGCCATTGGGAATCCTTTTGGTTATGACCGGACTATGACCATCGGTACAGTATCCGGTTTGGGACGTCCGGTCCGTACCGATTCAAATACAGTGATTAATGGTATGATACAAACAGATGCAGCGATTAATCCCGGAAACTCGGGTGGTCCATTATTGAATAGCAGAGGAGAGATGGTAGGTATTTGTACGACCATTCACTCGACAACTGGAGGCTCACAGGGGATCGGATTCGCTGTTCCTGTGGATACTGCAATTTCCGTTATTCCCGATCTTATTCGTTATGGAAAAGTAATGCGGGGCTGGCTCGATATTACGATGGTTCAGCTTGAACCGAATATTGTTGCATATGCTGATCTTCCGGTGCATGCTGGATTGCTTGTTTCTCAGGTCAGAGCAGGTGGCAGTGCAGAGAAGGGTGGTCTTCGTGGTGGTACACAACGGGTACAGTACGGATCGGCGATTATTTATCTTGGTGGAGATATAATTATTTCGGTAAACGGGGAGGCAGTGCAAGAGTACGCTGATCTTTATAGTGCTTTGGTTGAAACTCATCCAGGGGATACTGTTGAAGTTGAAGTGATTCGGAAGGGTGAACAAAAAACCCTGCAGATAGAGTTGGTTGAACGACCAGAGGGAATGGAATGGACGGTGCGATGAAATCCCAGGAGTTCTCTGTAGTAGCCGATTATAGCGCTTCGGGGGATCAGTCAGATGCTATTGATTTACTCTCAGCTGGGGTTGAATCGGGTTTCGAACGACAAACGCTCAAAGGTGTGACGGGATCGGGTAAGACTTTTACGATGGCTAAGATTATTGAAAAGGTTCAGCGTCCTACCTTGGTTCTCAGCCATAATAAAACACTGGCAGCACAGCTTTTCAGAGAATTTAAGTCATTTTTTCCCAATAATGCTGTTGGTTATTTTGTGTCTACGTATGATTATTATCAACCGGAAGCCTACGTTCCAGGAAAAGATCTCTACATAGAAAAAGATGCCGACATTAATGACGAGATTGATCGTTTGCGACTTTTTGCCTCTTTCTCTCTTATGGAACGTCGTGATGTCATTATTGTTGCATCAGTGAGCTGTATCTTCGGTCTGGGAAATCCCGGTTCGCTGCAAGATATGATTAAGCATTTTGCAGTGGGTCAGCATTTTGATCACAAGGCTGATCTACAAGACATGATTCGGATGCAATATGATCGGAATGATATGATACTTGAGCGTGGTTCATTTCGTGTACGTGGGGATAGTATTGAAATTTGTCCCTCATATCTTGAGACCGCTGTTCGTATTCGTCTCAACTGGGACGAGATTGAACGTATTGAATGGTTTGACCCGGTATCCAACAATGTACTTGAGGTTTCACCCTCCTTTAGTCTGTATCCTGCTAAGCAGTTTGTGATGCCTCCGGAACAGATAAAAGAGGCGATTCATAGAATTCAGGACGAAATGGAAGAACAGTACAACTATTTTAAACAGACAGGGAAATTGTTAGAGGCAGAGCGAATAAAAACTCGTGTTGAGTATGATCTCGAGATGTTACAAGAGCTTGGCTATTGTTCCGGTATAGAGAATTATTCTCGGCCTCTAGGCAACAGAAAACCAGGAGAGGCTCCTCCCGTGTTACTCAACTATTTCCCACCTGGGTTTTTAACCTTCATTGATGAGTCGCATGTCACGCTCCCACAGATTGGTGCGATGTATGAGGGGGATCGAAGCAGGAAGCTGAATCTGGTGAATTATGGATTTCGACTCCCTTCAGCATTGGATAATAGGCCGCTTACCTATAAAGAGTTTGATACTACTTGTGGGCAGCGGATTTATGTTTCAGCTACACCTGGGGCCCGTGAGATTGGTGAATCGTCTCAGGTAGTCGAGCAGATTATTCGACCTACCGGTTTGCTGGACCCGCAAGTGGAGGTGCGCCCTACTGAAGGGCAAATGGAAGATTTGTACGGGGAAATACGTACGACTGTAGCAAAAAAAGAACGCGTACTGGTTACCACGTTAACAAAAAGAATGGCAGAGGATTTGACCGATTATCTGGCGAATCTCGGGTTGAAAGTTCGCTATCTGCATTCAGAAATTGAGACCATTGAGCGAGTGGAGTTGCTGCGTGATCTCCGGTTAGGAACGTACGATGTTCTGGTAGGGATCAACTTACTTCGGGAAGGTCTTGATCTGCCTGAGGTTTCTCTCATTACCATTCTCGATGCTGACAAGGTGGGATTTTTGCGATCGGCTACTTCGTTAATCCAGACTATTGGTCGTGCTGCAAGAAACGTGGGTGGGCGAGTGATTATGTATGCCGACCGGGAAAGCGATGCCATGAAAGAGGCCATCAGGGAAACAAATCGGCGTAGAGCCATTCAACAGGCCTATAATGAGGAACACAATATTACTCCCAAGACAATTATCAAATCAGTTCAAGATCTGATTACTCGAGAGAAAGAGGAGAAACAGGAGATACAGAAGGGTGATATTGCAGTGCTGAAAAGTCAGTATAATCTCTTGGTAGCTGCAGATCGTAAAAAGTATATTCGTGATCTTGAAAAAGAGATGCTTGAACACGCTAAGAACTTGGAATTTGAACAGGCTGCAATACTCCGAGACGAAATTGAAGCTGTGAAAGCTATGAATCTGTCTCGTTAAAAAATTTCTATTCACTGTTGAAAGAGTATAAGGTCAATAGGTCCAAGGGTTGTCTGTGGAGTCTGATATGTTATCCATCGTTCAGTAAATCGAAAATAATCAGAGATATAGCGATAGATATCTCCCAATGACATCACCCCACCATTGAGAGTCGGAAAATCTATTCTACCCGGTACCGTGATATCCCGCATATGCTCTCCAGTTCCTATTTCCATTTGTGAAGTTGCTTCAGGGCTGTGGTTCCATCCTATTGCACGTAGGAAATAGTAGCTGAAAAATCCGTGCCTGTGATCAATTTCAATAAATCTTGCCTCTTTTGCAGTTTGCGATGCAGCTGATGCTGAGAGAAAGAACGTCCCAGGAACATATGAGCCAATATCTCGTTCATCCGGTTCTCGTGGATATTCATCCACAACCTGGCCGCTGAAGCAACTATCAAGAATAATGATTTTTTTCCCTTGAATTGGTTTTACCCAATCGGTAATTTCTTTTTTGGTAATTACTTCGCCAACTGGTGAACCCTCACTAGCTACAATCATGGGCATATCAGCGGAACCCCCATGCCCCGTATAGTATAGGAGGAATATATCATTTTCCGTTATTTCATTACTGTTACCCTTATAGTAGGTCTCTATTCTATTTTGTATGCCATTCTGTGTTGGTAACAGTTGTACAGGAGCATCAAAATCTTCTTCTTCAACCAGAAGGATACTGGAACCGCCTTGTGAAAAATACCTTTCACTTTTTAATTGTTCAATCGCTACTGCAACCTCTTTGATATCCTGGATTGGTCCAGTGATGTTAGAAAGATTGTATGTATTATCGTTACTTTCCACTGAAATAGTGTAGTGATAATCGAGTCCGATATACATTGCATGCAGCTTTGGTTTTGGAGGTTGTGTGAGAAAAAGCTCACAAGAGATGAAAATCGTAGAGAGGAGGATTCCTAAGCTGAATATGAGGTATCGTCTCACCGATTTTGTTCCTTTGCAATGAGCCTGTTAATTCGACATGAGAAACCGATACCGGCAAAGACCGATATATAGTCGGATCTTATGTCCACCGAAATTGGTATACGTACAAACCAGCGGTTACGTTGTGATTGTTCTGTAAGAGCATATTCTCCTGCAAGCTGTAAGCGCCAGATTGGTGCGAGCTCCCAAGTTGGCAGGTACATACCGAGTAACAGAGCTGTTCCTATTTTCCCTACAAATGATGGAGATATATACAGGCTCATATCGATTGATGTACCGAATGCCATGAATGGACGCCAGAACGTTGTACCAAATACTATGGAACGGGTAGTGTAGTATCCAGACAACCCAGCTGAAAGCTCTACGGTATCTCCGATAGGAAATACAGCAGGAGTAAAGGTCCCGCCAATAGAGAGATGACTGCGAATTGGCAATGGATCGTGATGAAACTCGCTAGGGATACTTCCGTACCAGAGGACATCCATCGAGACTCCATACCGATTAGTTATGGAGAATCCAGCAAAAAGGGGGATACTTCCTACAATGATAATGAGAAAAAGAGTAGAGAGTGCCAGTCTGCTAAGTTTCACGCGAACCCCTTGTATATAAGTTATAACCTAAAAGGGTGACTGTTTGCTTCAACTTTTTAAATTTTTTTACCGTGCAACCAGACCTTCAACGTATTCAACAAGATCATTGACTCTCACACCGAGGGTTACTTTGGTATGTTTTGGTCTATATCTACTATAGGCAAGAATTTCATGTCCATTCCAATCGCAAGTGATCAAATATCGTCCGCCCTGGTATTCACATGATAATACTCGGGCATCGGAGAATCGAAGATGAGGAAGGAATTCTGGGAAAGCGAGAGCAGGATTATCATGAACGATGACTCGTTCTGGGCGGAAAAAAACTTGTCGAGATTCACCACTACTTCTGAACACTACTGTATCGGGACCTTTATCAATAGATACCAGTATTTTTGGAATGAGAGCATGCGGAAGTAATGTTCCTTCACCCATGAACTTTGCTGCATACAACGTTGATGGATGGTTATAAATCTCCTCGGGAGTTGCAAACTGTTCCATACTTCCCTGTTGCATGACAAGTATTCGATCACTGAGAGTGAGAGCCTCTTCCTGATCATGGGTAACGTATATAGTTGTGATTCCTGTAGTCTCGTGAATATGCCTGATTTGCTGTCGTAGACGCTTCCGCATTTTGGCATCGAGAGCAGATAGCGGTTCATCGAGCAATAACAGTTGCGGTTCACTGGCAAGAGCACGAGCAAGTGCAACCCTTTGCCGTTCACCACCACTGAGATCAGCGATTCTTCGTTTCTCAAAACCTTGTAATCCTACGAGATCCAAGAGGTGTCGTACGCGTTCAATTTGTTCTTTTTTTGGGATTTTTTTGAGTTTTAAGCTATATGCGATATTTTTAGCCACATTTACATGGGGAAACAGTGCATAATCCTGAAATACCATGCCAATGTTACGCTCCCAAACGGGCATGTGTGTAATATCCACTCCATGCAGCATGATAGTACCAGTTTCACAAGGGAGCAGGCCGGTAATGAGTTGCAGCGTGGTGCTCTTTCCACATCCGGACGGACCGATAATACTCACCAACTCACCCTTGTTAACAGCGAGGTCGAGATGTAATGAGAATTCTGGATACGTTACACGAATGTTAGAACAAACTAATCCCAACTCACCCATTATGACTCCTTCGTAATGATTCGGTAGTGAGAAATACTATAGCACAACATGCAATTAAAATCGTACCTAACGCACACGCTCCTGCAAAATTGTAACTTCCGATGAGTCTATACATGATAATGGGAACAGTGACGATACTTGCATCTGCTAGAACAAGAGTTGCATTAATTTCTCCCATGGAAAGGGCAAATGCGAATGCGGCTCCTGTAATCAGAGCAGGTCGAAGGAGAGGTAATTCAACGTGCCAGAATGTCTGAGAAACGGTTGCTCCAAGAGTGAGGGATGCCTGTGAATAGGATATGGGGATTTTCCTGTATTCAGGTACTATGGAACGAAGTACGAATGGTGTGGTAATAACCACATGAGCTAGGATGACAAGCGTTCTTCCTAGAGTATCTCCTCCAGAAAGGGTAGAGGTGATAATATAATATCCAAGCCCAACGATTACTGATGAGACTGCCATAGGGAGCATTGCATACAATTCGAGAGAAGAGTTTCCTTGTTTATCACGAGTTCGCAAACGGGCACCCAGCATAGTTCCAATGATAAGTGAGATTGCAGCTGTAATCGCTGCGATAGTAATACTGGTTACCAAGGCTGAACCTGCAATACTGAGAAAAGACCCGGGAGCCTGCTTAAAACCAAAAAGTTGACGGTATGCATCAAACGAAAATGCAAGATCTCCGGAACGAGAAACAGGAATCTGAAATGAACGATATACAATACCAGCGAGTGGCCCGAGTACAAAGAAAATCGAAAATATCACATAAGCCCCAACAATGAACTTGCCAAAAATTGTATGTGGTTTTCGTTCAAGCCGTTGTTCTTGTATCTGTTCAACATCTTCCTGACGTATCATAAGACGTTGCAGCCATAGATGGATAGCTACGAGGGTAATCGTCACAAATATTGAGAGTAAACTTAATGCTGCGGCTCCTTCAATATCCAATGACATACGTGCTCTGCGATAGATTTCAACTTCGATTGTGGTAAATTTAGGGCCTCCGCCCAATACCAGAAGGATGGCAAAACTCGAGAAACAGAAAAGAAAGATCAGTGTAGATGCACTCAGGATTGCGGGAATAATGCGAGGTAACGTTATAGTGCGAAAAACTGTCCATTTCTTTGCACCGAGTGTCATCGCAGCTTGATTATATCGTTGGGGCAGTTGTTCCCAGAATGAGGAGATGAGTCCGAGTGCTATGGGGAAGTTGTAAAAAGCATGTGCCAGGATAACTGCTGTGAATGTATACAGCAGGCGTATAGGCGGTTCCGAGAGATTGAAAACCTGCTTGAGCACTGAGTTGAGGATACCGTTATTTCCATAGAAAATAACAAACCCGAGTACCACTAATATAGAGGGAAGTACAAACGGTATCATACTGATTGCCCGAATAATATGTTTACCGCGAAAACTGTATGTTACTAAGAGGTATGCTCCGGGAATCCCTATTGCCAATGATACAATCGTGCTGATCAGGGCTTGGAACAATGTGAACCGGAGAATTCGTTGGGTGTACGGATCTCGCATCATCTCAAAAATTCTACCGAAAGAGAGTGTTCCTTCGGTAGATATAAATGCTTTGCTGAGAGTGATGAGAAGCGGAACAATAAACAGGAAAGTGAGTAACAACATTGCAGGGGTGCTTAACATTCTATAAAAACGTGAGGTGTCAAAGATTGTTCCAGAGCGATGTGTAACCCGTCTTTCTGTTCTCATTGGCTCATTACCTCAACCCATTCACGAAGCCATTGCTCACGGTTTTCAGCGATGAGTTCAGATGGAAGCATGAGGGATTTTTCCGGTTTTGGAGCATACGTAAAAGCATCTGGCAGGATTGTTGAGGTGTTCACAGGATACATTATGTTTGCCAACGCGATATCTGTTTGTGCTTCAGTTAATAGAAATTCCATGAATAGTCGTGCAGCCTCTTTGTTCTGTGATGATGCCACAATACCTGCACCTTCTATAACGGCAAGATTTCCTTCTTCAAATACTTGTGCAGCATACCGTGTGGAGTCTTCATAGAGAACATGATATACCGGACTGGTGGTATAACTGATTACGAGCGGAGCTTCGCCTTGGGTGAACAATCCATAACCGCTCGACCAGCCATCAGCAATAGTGAGAACATTTGGTTTTATCGATTCCCACCAATTCAGGTACGAGTCCCCATAATAGGCTATGGTCCACTCAAGAAGACCCATCCCTACACTTGATGTTCGCGGATCCATAAGAATGATACTACGTCTCCATTGTGAATCGAGTAAATCATCAAGTGATGTGGGAGGATTCTGAATGGCGTGAGAATCGTACACAAACGCATAGTTCCCGTAGTTAAATGGAAGTAGGTGGTAGGTTGGATCGAAGTGAAGCCATGCGGGGATATGACTGAGTGCAGATGCTTGATATGGCTCAAGGAGCTGAGATGCAAGAGTCTCATGAAGTAATTCATGTGAGATGCCGATTATTACATCGGCTTTTGGGTTGTGCCGCTCAAATTCAAGCCGATTGAGTAGTTCTCCACCGTTGCCGGCAGAAATGAGATTTACAGAAATTCCTGTTTTCTCTTCAAATTTTGGTATAATCAATGGCCCTGGTCCCCATTCAGAGACAAAAGAGTCGTACGCATATACCGTGAGTGTCTGTTTTCCATTTTCTGTGGTTTCGTATAATCCTCCAGCATAAAGCAGAGAAGAACATACAAAAACAGCCAGAACCAATACGAGTGAATGCCTTTTCATAGCAATGCCTCCATAGGTGGTTTCTGTCTGTGGGGAAAAGTTTTGAGTTTACGTGCCTCCCTACGCTGGAATTACCCAGATCAGGTTCTACGGGTGTAATCTCAGGCCATATAATACTGGCCACCCCAAGACGTGCTCATGGTAGCCAAGTATGTACTTTGTGTCAACGACTCAGAATCCATTCGTTGAAATTAGCGGGTTTCTAAGGGAGTATACCTAGGATTTTCCCATTATAATTCAGCACATCAAACAGGGTTCGAGTTTCATATGGTCCGGGAAAATTGATTAATTGTACATACGATCGACCCTCTTTTTGTAACGATTGACCCTGGGGGCTATGCCAATTATCTATGATGATATCTGGATTAGCAGAATCAATGGCAGACAGATCTTTCATGGTCATTTCCTGTGGACCAAAGACGGCAATGATCTCGTACCCAAGATATTGTGCGAAGGCTTGCTGATGGAATTGTACTGCGGCTTTTGTTGTGTGTGTCTGCAGATTGAGAGCTCCTTGGGTGAGACGATTATCAAGATTCTCGATAATTTTCTGCCACTGCTCGAATTTCTCAGTAGTTCCCAAAAGTTGTGCAACCGATTTCACTGAATCAATCAGTTGTGGAGGAGCATTATTCGTGTTGACCTTCACTAAGTCAGTTTCAGGAATTTCTGCAGCTTGGATAAGGTTTCGAACAAATCCTTCATACCCTGCCCAAAAGACCAAATCTGCTTTGCTTGCCTGCATGATATCCTGGGGTGAGAAATCATACTCAGGTGGATGTCGTAATTCTATTGGTGCAAGAACAAGTACTTTTTCGGCTCCTGCGGCTTCAACAATTGCTCCTACCCAGCTGGTAGATGCCACAATATTCGGTCCCATTGAAGTTTTTCCAGCATATGCCTCATATCGCGAAGCTGCGGCTGATTCGTCCACTCCTTGTGCATACACTGAAAGAGAATGAAGTAGCAGTATGCTGACTAAAATCCAATTTTTGTTTCTCATTTTTACCTCCAGAATACAATATTATGCTTTAAATAAACGTGCAAAGAACAATGAGCATCCCAAAAGAAGTGTTGCGGTCATTGCTGCACTAGCTCCCACGGGTAGGTTCCATCTCAGTGCTACAAGAAAGCCCCCTACTGTAGTACAGATTCCAAATAGTGAAGAGAGTAGGAGAGCACTGCCGAATGAGCGTGCGAAACGAAGTGCGGCAATACCGGGAAGAAGAATAATTGCATCAACAAGGAGAGCTCCGACAAGTCTTAGTGCTGTTGCGATTCCCAATCCAAGAAGGATAAATATTCCTGTCATGATACGTTCTACCGGTACCCCTAATATGTGAGCCAGATCACGATTGAGTAACACGAGTTGAATCTCTCTATAGGCGAATATACACACCCCTGTTATGATTGTTCCAATGGAGGCGGTAAGGATAAGGTCAGCTTTGGTGAGCATGAGAATATTTCCCGCAAATATGTCGAATACGTTCATTGCTGGAACTCCTGTTCCTGCAAGAAGCAAAAATGCTCCGGCGAGTGATCCGGTCATAAAGAGTCCACTGATCGAGCTAATTCGTATGGTACGATTATGTGAGAGTTTTCCCATAATGATTGATACGATGAGCACCGCAGCAAAAGCACCGACGGTTCCAGAAAACCCGAGTGCAATACCTGCAGCAGCTCCAAACAACCCGACATGCATGAGAGTGAATCGAATAGCAGTCAAGTGGAGCGAAACAATCATCACCCCTAGAAGTGAAAGGGTAGCACCAGCAATAAGCATACCAAAAAAGGCGTGTCGGATTACCGGTATAGCCCAGGCATCAGATAGCAGCTGAATCATGATGCCACCGTATTTGGGTAGATGGTGCCTTTTTCAATTCTTACGATTCTCTCTGATGCCTGTTCCCCTAGAGCTTCATGACTTACGATAATGGAGGTGAACTGGTACTGCTTTTGCAAATCATGGATTCTTTGCAAGATATCTTTTTTTGCTTCGGCATCAAGATACGTGGTCGGCTCATCCATAAGAACCAGTTGAGGGTTACGAATGAGTGCTCTTGCCAGTGCTATACGCTGTCTCTGTCCACCCGATAATGTCCGAATATCTCTTTGAGCAAATTGATCCATTTCTACAGATTCAAGGTGAGAAAATGCTTGCTGATAATCGGCCTTCTTTGCTCTCCTATACCATCCAAACTTGGTCCCCCAGAGTCCTAGGAGGACACTCTCTATAACGGTAATTGCAATCTCCGGTTCCTGCTGAACTTGTGTGAGGACTCCAATAGAACGGCGAATTTCCTGCCTGTTTTTATCGTCTGCCAGATTTTTGCCTAACACTATCACTTTCCCCGATTGTGGTATGAGACTACCCGATAAGACACGGAGAAGTGTCGTCTTACCGCTTCCATTCGGTCCCGTGATGATTACTCGCTCGCCACAAAATACTGTATGAGAAATATGGTGAAGGACGGGTTGGCTTCCATAGGAGACTCCAATGTTTTCCAGCAAAATTATTGGCTCACGGTGTTGCATAGTTATCCTCTGAGTTGATCATACATACGACTGGTGGCGGCAATATTTATTCTGCCGAATACATGTTTCTGTCCGGTGATTTTTCGTGCCCATTCGTTAACTTCTCTGTTCTGACCGGAAACTACTAGGATTTTTATGACAATATCTTTTTCAAGATGCATTTGCAGGTTTGTAGTGAGTTTTAGCGATGGGTATTCCTGAAGCGAAACACGGACAAGTTGAGTTGAATAGTGAAATATGAGGGAAATGACAGCTGTCACTTCGGCAGTATCTAACAGTGTCTCTTCTTCTACTACTTGTTGACGGATAAGCGTACGGATAGTTTCGGAACGGTTAGGGTGTGCATGCTGCAATGTTATAGTATCGAGGGCTTCAACAATCTCCTTTTCCATGGATACTCCAAAACGAATCAACTCCGACATGAAATATACTCCTCCTTCATCTTCTTGGGCAGTATAGTAACACGAATAATAGAAATAGTGTTACTAATTTTTGTAGGAATATACCTGAGAGCGACGGTATCTTTGCATCAATGATTGACCGGAGTTTCATGCGGGGGTAGTATACACATATGGAAATGCTAGTTAGTACACAGACTATGGAAGGAATAGACTCTCGGGCACAGAGTGAGTACTCAATTCCTGCTCTGGTGCTTATGGAACAAGCAGGTGTGCGAGCATGGCATGCTTTTTTAGAGTATGCCAGTATGCAGAGTATAGCAATGAATCACATTGTGTTTGTTGCCGGTGGAGGTAACAATGGTGGGGATGCACTCGTCATGGCACGTGAGGCATTCTTTTCCGGGAACGAATCCTTTTCCATTCTTCTTCTGGGCTCTCGAATCTCAAATTCATGTTCTGTTCAGCGGACAATTTGCAAAAAGCTCGGTTTTACCATGAAGGAGGCTGAGAATCTTGAGGGAATGATTTCCAGCGAAGCTGCAGAGCTGCTGGCTGAGGCCGATATTATTGTAGATGGTATTGCCGGTACAGGGATACGCGGGTTGCTCGGAGGAACAAGTGCCGAAATTGTGAAAATGATGAATGCACGCCAATCACAAGGAGCTTTTGTTCTGTCTGTTGATATACCATCGGGGATGAGTGATAGCATGAGTATTGCCGGACCCCGAGTCATCGCCAATGCAACCATAACCATGGGATTGAAAAAAAGTGCTGCATACCATCCTGTATGTCGTATGGGGTGGGGAACAATTCTTAGAGTTAATCCCTCATTTCCTCCAACATTGCTGAAACATGCACT
>CAZTUL010000029.1:16032-27239 GCA_964616275.1 uncultured Spirochaetaceae bacterium
GGACATGACGAGCAGCTCCTGGAGATTATGAAAAGTGGATTGCCAAGTGTGTTTGATGCAGATGCTATCCATACCTATGCAAAAGTAGTTGCCGATCATCGAATACAAGGATCAGAGCATGGTCCTCTTGTACTTACTCCACACCCAGGTGAGCTGCATGCTATGCTTGAGGCTCTTCACATGCCGTTGCTTGCACAAGAGATTGGCCCTAGTGGTTCTCCCGAATCGTTTATTGACTCACTTAAACGTGTAGCAGTCGCACTTGAGTTAGTTCTTGTGTACAAGAGTCATGTAATATGGATAGTGGATGGGAGGAACGGTGGTGCTATTCCAATAGTAGTTGATGGAATGAATAATGCACTTGGAGTTGCCGGGAGTGGTGATGTTCTCACAGGAATAATCGGATCGTTACTCGCTCAGGGCTATGATGCACTTACAGCTGCACACATGGGAGTGTTAATACATCAAGAGTCTGGCAGTGCTGCTCGATCAGCATCTGGTTGGTTTGATGCAGAGACACTCATCTCCTATGTCGGCTCGGTATGTCGAAGAGCGGAGGAAGAGTAAGACATGCTGCAAATGTATGCCTTGACGATTACCTACCTCCTTCTTGGGGCAAGCCTTCTGTTGGTTGATGAGTATGGTGGGCGTTATGTCATCCTCATTAGAATTCGAAACTGGGTACATTCCAAATCTATTATTCCTCTGATATGTGCAATTATTGGGGTGTTACTCGGTACAGTGAAAATTTTCTTTCCAATTCCGCCTGGACCAATTCTACTCGGTGATTTAACATCGGTTTTCGGTGTGATAGTAATTGCTGTGTATTTCATCACACAACTGTTCATGCTGAAAAAGCAGAATCCATCATCTTCTAGTCCTACTGATGCTTTTAGAACAAATACTATTCATGTGGTACATCAGGACGAAGATGTCATAAAGAAGACTGGATCGTTAATTGAGATTCATAAACGGAATCTTGGGTATAGTATACTGATAGTTGCATTGTTGCACTTTATATTCCCTGGTGCAGTGTTATTGTGAAAAGAGGTGATTAAAAGATGCATGAAGACGACTATACCCTTGAGCGAATTACTACGGCTGGAGTTCTGTTTGAGGCTGGACATTATTTTGTTGCCAAACGGAAAACAGGAGGTGCTGTAGGTGGCCTTTGGGAGTTTCCAGGGGGAAAGCATCGTTGGGGAGAGACGCCGGAAGAGTCGTTGGAACGAGAATTCTTCGAAGAATTTGAACTGGCAGTACGCATTGGGAGTTGTTTTCTTGAGCATGATTTTGTTCATAAGCATACCCTTTTCCACTTGCATGCGTTCTGGGTTGAAGCTGTTGAACCTATCCACTATGTATTACATGAGCATGATGAGGTACGTTGGGTTACCCTCGCAGAAATGCTTGAGCTCCCCTTTGTACCTTCCGACATTCCTGTGAGAAGTAAACTAGAGGAGCTCGCACTCGCATAAATCAGAGCTGATAAAAATCTTCTGTTAGAGAATGGTCCCGTGAGGAATAATTGCATTCTTATGGATGACTATGATTCCATCATGGATTGAGTAGTTTGTGTAGTCTCCATCCTCACGATCGATATCGTCTATTCCAATTCGGCATCCATCGCCTATACGTGCATTTTGATCAATGATTGCTCTACGAATAATGGACGCACGCCCTATTCCTACATTTGGGATTTTCTTGCGTGCATTTTCTGCTTTTTCCTCGGGTGTTTCATAGAACGATGCTCCCATACAGTAGACACCATCAAGGCTGGCTCCAGATTCTATGAGAGTACGGACACCAATGATTGAATTCACAATGTAGGCGTTTGTAATAATGGAACCTTCACTTGTGAGAGAACAACTGATATTGCAGAAATTGACTTTTGTTGCCGGAAGATGACGCCGATGTGTATAAATGGGCATTTCTTCATTGTAAAAATTGAATGCAGGAGTAACTGATGCAAGGTCAATATTTGTATCGTAGAATGCCTTGATAGTTCCAATATCTTCCCAGAAGCCATCATACACATGGGTAGCAACTTTTTGTGTTTTTATAACCTCGGGAATAATCTCTTTACCAAAATCAGTAGACGAGCTTGATTCTAGCAATTCTTCCATCATTCTTGCATCGAAAATGTAGATTCCCATAGAGGCAAGATATTCATTATGTTCAGAAGGTTTCTGACGTAGAGAATCCTTTAATAATTTTGCAGGAACCTGATATTCACTTATATCGAGATCGGGAGCTGGTTTTTCGTAGAATTTCTTTACAATACCTTTCTCATCCGCTCCAATTATTCCTAGTCCGGTTGCTTCCTGTCTACTGATGGTTTTTGCTGCAATCGTGAGTACAGCACCACTTTCAATATGAGTTTTCAGCATATCTCGGTAGTCCATTCTATAGAGCTGATCACCCGAAAGAATGAGATAGTAATCGGCATTCTGATCGGCAAAGTGTTTCAGATTCTTACGTACTGCATCGGCAGTTCCCTGATACCAGTCATTATTATGATAGGTCTGTTCAGCAGCAAGAATTTCGACAAATCCATTCGAGAATGTGTCAAAAATATAGGTATTCGAAATATGGTTGTGTAATGATGCGGAATTAAACTGAGTGAGAATGTATATCTGTTTAATTTCACTATTGATACAGTTGGAGATAGGAATATCTACGAGTCTATATTTCCCTGCGAAAGGGACGGCCGGTTTTGATCGGTCCTTGGTTAAAGGATACAATCGCGTCCCTTTTCCTCCTCCCAATACGATTGCGAGAGTTCTAGCTTTTCCCATTCCAATCACCCCTTGTGTATGGTTTCATACACTTTACTATAATCTTCAGCCGAATTAATCCAAGAGAAATCGACTGCCATACCGCGCTTCCGTATGGTGGAAATTTCATCTTTATTGGAAGTATACAACGAAATTGCTCGTTGTACTGCATTGAATATTTCACTTCCAGATTGGGTATCATAGAGTATGCCCGTACCATTTTCCTCGTCAAGGTCAACAATAGAATCGGATAGTCCTCCTGTTCGTCTCGCTATAGGGATAGTACCATACCGAAGTGAGTACATCTGATTCAGTCCGCAAGGTTCGTATCGGCTTGGCATAAGGAAGAAATCGCTTCCAGCTTCAACAAGATGTGCTGCCTCATTGCTGAATATAAGATTTACCGAAAGATTATCGTGTAACTCGGCAAGTGCTGTAAGTTTTTCTTCCAGTGATTTATCTCCGGTACCAATAATAAGCACCTGTACAGGCAAGTCGGTGACTATCTGCTCTAACGCACATGGTGATCCTTGGCAGAGCTCAACAAACCCTTTCTGGTCAGCAATCCTGCTGATCATAGAAATTACTGGAACATCGGGGTCTATAGGAAGATGGAATCGCTTTTGCATGGTGGTTTTTAACAATGTTTTGGATGAAAGATCATCACGCGAGAAGTGAATATCGAGTAGTGAATCGGATTCAGGATTCCATTCGTCGGTATCTATTCCGTTCAAGATTCCGTAGAGATCTGGCGAACGACGCTGCAGGAGTAGCTCTAGGCCACAGCCTTGTTCAGATTGTTGAATTTCCTGTGCATACGTTGGGCTGACCGTTGTAATTGCATCGGCTGTTTCCAGGCCGGCTTTCAACATATTGGTACGTTTATCGAGACCTTGACCGTGGAAGAAGTAATCTTCTACGGGTATTCCTGTAAGCATAAAATCCATTCTCGGGAATTCACCTTGGTAGGCTAGATTGTGAATTGTATAGAGTGATTTAGTTTTTGCAAATTTACCACTCGTATGCTGTGAGAGCAATGCAGGAAGGAATCCAACAGTCCAGTCATGGCAATGAAGTATGTCGGGTATCCAGTCCAGCTCTACACATAGCTCTAGAGCAGCTTGAGAGAATAGGGTATAGCGGATGAGATTATCAGGGTACGGAGTAAACGAAGTATTCCCATAAATCCCTTTTCGTTCACTGAAAAAGGAATGATCAATGAGATATACCATCACCCCTTGATATTCCAGTTGTTTGCAACGAACACTCTGTTCTTCCATACCAAGGGTAACAGATAATCGATAGGGGAGTTCAGTAAATGCAGAATCGTCCGTTATTCCGTATGCTGGTAACATAAGTCTCACGTCGTTTCCCAGTGACGCAAGAGCAACAGAAAGAGATGATGCAACATCCGCGAGCCCCCCAGATTTTGAGAACGGGACTGCTTCACTCGAGACCATAAGTATTCTCATATTTCAATTAGACCACTGTTCCAGTTATGTCGTCAAGGGAATTCGACAACCTATTTTTGCTATTAGTACATGAAAAAACCCATCGATTTGACGGGTTTTTTATAAAATTTGAACTTAATTCACTATTCTCTATACGTATGCTTGCCCTTTGAGATCATCAATGTATTCGGCAGCGGCATGAGCTGCCACAGCACCATCAGATGCAGCAGTGACTACCTGGCGGAATGGGGTATTTCTCACATCGCCAACAGCAAAAAGCCCGGGAATGTTAGTTCTCATAAGTTCGTTGGTTATTAAATACCCGGATTCATCAGTTTCTGCATAGGGCACAAGCTGAGTTCTCGGTGTAGCTCCTATGAAGATAAAGACCGCATCAAATTCTTCTTCGTAATCCTTATTCTGTTCTGAATCATGCATAACTACAGAGGTTACTTTTTTCCCGTCACCTTTAATTTCATGGACTGTGTGCATGAAGCGAATTTCAATATGATCATCATGTTCAACATTGCCCGCAATACTGCGTTGAGCTCTAAAACGATCCTTACGGTGTACAATCACAATATTGCCACTGAGTTTAGAGAGAAATAAAGATTCTCCACATGCAGAATCACCACCGCCAACTACGAGAATTCGTTTACCTTTGAAAAAAGGTCCATCACACGTAGCACAATATGAAACTCCTTTTCCCTGATACTCTTTTTCCCCTGGGATGCCAAGCTCTCGTCGTTTTGCACCGGTAGACATAATGACTACAGGAACTGTGTAGATTCCCTCACTTGTGGTAACTGTGAAGGAATTATCTTCATTACGATCAATAGCATCAACCGATCCATAATGTACCACAGCACCAAATTGCTCGGCCTGTTTAACGAATTTGTCTGAGAGTTCAAATCCACTGATTGGTGAATCAAATCCAGGATAATTTTCCAATTCATCAATGGTGAGCAACTGGCCACCAGGGGCCATTTCATCAAAGACGTGGGCAGTCAGACCAGCTCTTGCTGCGTATTGTGCTGCCGAAAGACCAGCGGCTCCGCCACCAACTATAATGATATCGGGTTGTTTCTCATTTTCACTCATGCTTAAACCTCTTTAGGTGTTTGTTTTGCGTTTTTCTCTTCCAAAGATACCTCAGCATCGCTTTTTCGGATATAGGTAGGTCCTGAACCAATGTCGTCAGGGCCTTGTGTGTTAAGCAATAATTTACCTAAGAGTATCATACTTTCACCATAGTTCCGGTATCTGAGTGGGTCAAGGTAAAATTTTGGCGGAGCTGCGTGTTTTGTGACTTCATCACTCAGTCCCTGTATTACCACTTGTGCGTCAGGCCCTGTTACTAAAATCTCCGAAAATGGTGTCACTAACTCTCCGATTTCATGAATTTGAAGATCTTTATCGGGTGTTACACGTACTCCCTTCTGGAAAAGAGCTGTATAATAGCGTTGTTTTTTTGCATCTAGTACGGTGAGCACAGGAATATCTACCAATGATAGCGGGTAGGCCATAATTTCCATGGTGCTGAGACTTACGAGTGGAATATGTGCAGCAAGCGCAATTCCCTTAGCTGCCGCCATCCCAACGCGAAGACCGGTGAACGAACCTGGACCGTTTGTACAGACAATGAGGTCAAGCTCAGAGAGAGAGATATCAGCCTGCTCACACAGGATTTTCATTCGAGGGACGAGTTCTTCACTGAATTTTCTCCCCATGGTTCGCGTTTCTGCATAGAAGTTTTTTTCTGTTTGTAACGCAAGATGCAGGGTCTCTGAAGAAGTTTCTAATGCTATACAATTCATAGTGTTATCCCCACTACTGTAATCTTCCTCGTTCCATCCGGCTGTATGCTGAGTTCTACTTTTATTGTATGCTCAGGAAGAATTTCATCAATTTTTTCACTCCATTCAATGAGTGTTATTCCTTTCCCGTAGAGAAGTTCTTCGCCTCCAATTCCACCAAATTCTTCTACACCCTCAATTCGATAGAGATCCATATGATGTAACTCGTCACGTCCCTGATACTCTTGTATAAGGGTGAAGGTTGGACTCACGATTGCTTCATTAATTTCTAACGCCTCTGCAACACCTTTGGCAATAACGGTCTTTCCTGAACCGAGGGGGCCGCGTAGGGAGACGACACTTCCTGACGAGCAGGCAAGACCTAATTGTTTTCCGAGTGCTTTTGTCTCCTGTTCATTCTTGGTGAAGAACACTTGTGTCTCAGCCATCAATGATATCCTCTTGGTCTTCAGTTCCCATGCGTTTAGCTAATTCTTCTGTTAAGTGACGTACTGCAGGATCGGCACTATCAACAACTTTGGCTCTTTCAAGCAATTCGTAGGATTGATTATATTGCTCATCCTGAATGTGGAGGAAGGCTAGATTACTCAGCAATTTTACATTATCGGAATCGAATTCAAGTGCTATCTCAAGATAATTCTTAGCAAGACTGCGATTCCCGAGTTCAAGTGTGCATATGGAAAGTTCATTGTATATGTCAGCATTCTGTTCCCCTAGTTCAAGACAGCGAATAAATGCTTTCTGTGCTTCCTCATAGTTCCCAAGCCTTCTTTGAGCCCATCCTTGAATAAACCAGCCTGACCAGACTTTTGGGTTATTCGAAATAAAACTCTCAATTAGACGAAGTGCCTGCTCCTCATTACCGAGTTGCATTTCATCAAAAGCCTCATGCAGAGTTCGTTCATCATTGAGTCGTTCAGATAATTCAGAGACCCTTGCCGCAATCAGTTGTTTCTTTTCACTCTCAGGTGCAATTTTTAAGTAAGACTGCAAATATTCGTATGCTATCTCATCATTCTCGAGAAATAGCTGCAATAGGCCAAACTCAGAAAGCAATAACTCTGAGAGCGGGTTGTGTTCCAGGCCTCTTTGTAAAACATCAATCTGCTGCTGTATGGCAAGGTCATATGCTTCCCGGATATCTTTATCCATGGCAATACGTGCTTTCTGCCCATAGAGAACTGAGAGATTTACAAAAAGTTCAGGGATGTTCGGATTAAGGTAGCTAGCGGCAAGAAAAAGCTCCTCTGCGAAGTCAAGATCGTTATTGTTTGCCTTTGCAATTCCTGCAATTTGCAATTCTTTTACTACGTCCGGCTGGAGTGCTGTGAGCATGGATCTGTAATAGTGTGAATGTGTGTGTTCCGGCAGGTGCGCGACTATTTTTATGAGCCCAGCAGCAATCATTTCAATACTGATACCCTTTGTTGGATCAATGTCTGCTGCCCCATCAGCTAGCTGAACGGGAAGGGGGATATCGGGGTCAAAGGTAAACCCTTCCTGTTCTTGTTTCAATGAATCGGGTAGGGTAATAAAAACGATATCGTGAAAATGTTCTTTATGTGTCATGGATAAATTCCTACAAAGAGGACCCGCGGTGCCGTTTAGAGGTAATCTCTTGAACCTAAGGTTCAAGGGGGAAACTAGGTGCCCAGCATTCTGTTCCCTCATTGAGAGGCGAACCTCCCGGGAGCAATTCAACTAGGCTATGCCGAATCCCATATTTGTAGTTTGAGCCAAGAGAACTGTCTCTTCACGAACACCGCAGGCCCAATAATTTCATGTCAATGCTACCATAGCTGGTAAAAAAACGGAACCATTTCTGGTTCCGTTTCGCAGAATAATGGTGCGTTCACCCTTAACTATACAAGGTCGTCTAAAGATACCTCTTCTATGGTAGTTCCTGCACCACCGGTAAAGCTATCGGCAGTCTCCAAATCTCCAGCAAGGGTGTCCATAATATCAATATCATCCAAACCATCGATTGAATCGAGATGTTCAAGAGCGTTATTGATGCTCTCTTCGATAAGTTTACTGTCTGCACTGAAATTGTCTGCATACTTTTGAAGTTCTTCGTTGTGAACGGAGAGCACTTCAACCTCGTCATTCAGTTCTTCAATCTTTTTTTCAAGATTTCTAATCAGTACTGTAGCTTTAACAATTCGTTGTTCCAACAATTGCACTTTATCGAGAGTCGTCATATAGGACACCTCCTTGTGTCAAATTGTATTAATTCAAGACTTTCTTGACTTGAGAAACCAGTTGAGAGAAGGCTGCTTTGTCTTCAATTGCCATATTAGACAGTGCCTTTCTGTTAATCTCAATATTTGCAAGCTTTAAGCCATGCATGAATTGAGAGTAATTTAACCCTTCTGATTGAGCACCAGCAGAAATTCTGGCAATCCAGAGTGATCGGAAATCTCTCTTCTTTCGTCTTCGGTCCCTATAGGCATACTGTCCAGCCTTGGCAACCGCATCTTTGGCAGTACGATAGTTGGTACTTCTGCGTCCCCAATATCCTTTTGCCTGATCGAGAATCTTCTTTCTTCGGTCCTTATGTTTTGTTCCATCTACTGCTCTTGGCATACGTCACTTCCTCCTAAAATTCGTACGGTAGCAAGACTTTTACTTTCTTGGTTTCCGCTTCGCTGAGCACACCAATGTGGCGGAGATTCCGCTTTCTTTTTGTGCTCTTCTTAGTAAGGATGTGTCGGAGACCCTGCTTTTTGTAGCGGACCTTTCCGGACCCAGTAACTGAGTACCGCTTTGCTGCGGATTTTCTTGTTTTCATTTTTGGCATGAATTACCTCTTTTGCGCCCACAAGGAACAAGAACCCCTTTGAGCTGCTGTATTATCTCATCCCAACGGGATGTTTTTAACGTTTTCCTTTGGCAGGACTGATGATAAGACTCATCATCCTTCCCTCCATCATAGCTTGTCGATCAAGATTGAATTTAACCTCACGCTCGGTAAGTATTTGTAGAATAGTATCGAGTACAACTTTACCTAATTCTGTATGGGCTAACTCTCTGCCACGGAATCGTACGGAAATCTTTACCTTATTTCCTTCACCGAGAAACTCAGCTATAGCCTTTGTTTTGAACTCCATGTCGTGGCGTTCAATTTTAGGTTGCATACGAATCTCTTTGAGTTTTACAACTGTCTGATTCTTCTTTGCTTCCCGATTGCGTTTCTCTTGTTCGTACCGATACTTTCCATAGTCGAGTATCTTGCACACTGGAGGATTCGCATTAGGAGAGACCTCTACCAAATCCAAACCTGCCTCTTCAGCAAGGTCTATGGCGGCAAAGGTGTTCATTACACCTTTCTGTTCTCCCTCAGCATCGATAACGAATACCTCTCGTGCCCGAATCTGTCTGTTAATCCTCAATTCTTTCGTAGCCAATCGTTCTCCTTGTGTCTCAATGAAACCGCATTGATGGATTTGTAGGGTAAAACCCTACCCGCAAAACTATAGCACAAGGCCCCCACATGCGTCAAAGGGGGACCTCGCCAATTATGATAATCTTTGGTTATGCTTGACCAGCAGAGCCAAGAACATCGGAATTTTTATGCATATACATCTCTTTTAGAGCTGCACGTGCTGGTCCAAGATATTTTCTCGGGTCAAATTCTGAAGGTTTATCGTTCATAACTTTTCGAATTGCTGCAGTCATAGCGAGTCTTCCATCGCTATCGATGTTGATCTTACACACTGCAGATTTAGCAGCTTTGCGAAGTTGTTCTTCTGGAATTCCCACAGAATCTTTCAGCTGTCCGCCGTTCTCATTAATCATCTTCACATACTCTTGTGGAACTGATGATGATCCATGAAGTACAATCGGAAATCCTGGAAGTTCTTTTTCAATCTCTTCAAGAATGTCGAAGCGAAGCGGTGGTGGAATCAGAACCCCGTCTTCGTTGCGAGTGCATTGTTCCGGTTTGAATTTATTTGCGCCATGGCTGGTACCAATGGAAATCGCAAGAGAATCAACGCCGGTCTTATTCACAAAATCAATTACTTCTGAGGGTTGTGTGTACGTGGAGTGCTCAGCGACTACATCATCTTCAATACCAGCAAGCACTCCGAGTTCACCTTCAACAGTAACGTCGTGTGCGTGTGCATATTCGACTACTTTTTTCGTAAGTGCTACGTTTTCCTCATATGGGAAGTGAGATCCGTCGATCATCACTGAGGAGAACCCGTTATCAATGCACTCTTTGCATGTTTCGAATGAATCGCCATGATCAAGATGGAGTACTATGGGAATTTCGTACCCAAGCTCCTTGGCGTATTCACCGGCTCCTTTTGCCATGTTTCGTAATAGGTTAAGGTTCGCATAATCCCTAGCTCCCTTAGAAACCTGCAGGATAACTGGTGATTGTGTTTCCACGCAAGCCTGAATTATTGCCTGAAGCTGCTCCATGTTGTTGAAATTGTATGCAGGAATTGCATACCCGCCCTTTACGGCCTTTGCAAACATCTCTTTAGTGTTGACCAAACCAAGGTCTTTGTATGAAGTCATACGGATTTTCACTCCTTCATTAGGTAAGTTTTGTATCTACCTCAATCTACTTCGTTTACTTCCTGTTGGTCAACCATCGTTGTGATTTGGAGGAAAGAGCCTAGTAAAATTGGAGAGTACTTCCTGTGCGAGTGCATCGAAAGAGGTTTGTCTTACTTCAGCTGCTTTTTTATAAATTTCAACGATTCTGAATGGTGTGTTGATTTTTCCCCTATACGGTTCTGGTGAAAGGTAGGGGCTGTCTGTTTCCAATAGGAGACGATCCAATGGAATAGATGCGAGTACTTCTCTCAATGCTTCATTCTTTTTATACGTAATGGGACCTGCAAAGGAGATGTAGAGCCCCTGTGCTAGTGCCGCTTCAGCTAAAGCCTTTGAACTGGAAAAGCAGTGCATAATTCCACCACGAACTAGTTGTGTATGTTGAAGTTCCTGAATCATATCTTCATCGGCATCCCTTGCATGGATTACTATTGGAAGTTGCAATTCATTTGCTAATTCTATTTGTAGCCGAAATAGCTGTTTCTGCCGCTCAGTTGTCCCATAATTCCAATAATAATCCAAACCGATTTCCCCAATCGCATCAATCGGCTTGTTCATAATAGTATTACGGAAACGCTCGACTATCTGTTCAA
>CAZTUL010000030.1:0-26865 GCA_964616275.1 uncultured Spirochaetaceae bacterium
GGGAGAGT
This sequence comes from uncultured Spirochaetaceae bacterium, assembly GCA_964616275.1. Classification (GTDB taxonomy): domain Bacteria; phylum Spirochaetota; class Spirochaetia; order Sphaerochaetales; family Sphaerochaetaceae; genus CAYZJV01. Next base: position 9 of record CAZTUL010000030.1, read on the forward strand.
AGGTAGCTGCCGGGCCTTTTTCTTTTCTTTTGTCGATCCCATTTCATAGGGTTTTTCAGCGTAATGGTACGTGAGAATCACTATAAAATGTTAATCCGGTAATCATAGTAGAAATGTTATACCCGTTCCCATCCCGAACACGGAAGTCAAGCCCTCTCACGCCAATGGTACTGCGTTCGTCGCGGGAGAGTAGGTAGCTGCCGGATTTTATTTTTTTATTAATGTAAAAATATACAAAAAACTGTATACTCCCCGAAAATTCATGCATTCAGCTTGAAGAACATGCTCTATTCTTTTATGATGTGGTACGTTTCTGATTATATGCAAGGACAAGGGGTCATTATTCATGAGAATTTCCATGAGGCAGTTACATCGTTCGTACGGTACTATACGTGCTGTACACGACATCAGTCTCGATATTCCATCAAACACGATTTACGGCATTATTGGTAAAAGTGGTGCTGGTAAGTCGACTCTTGTACGTCTTATCAGTCTACTTGAACGACCAAATAGCGGACAAATCTTTTACGACGATAAAAGAGTAGACAATCTTCCTAAGCATGAACTCATTACGCAAAGAAGAAAGATTGGTATGATTTTTCAGAATTTTAATCTTTTTTCCTCGCGTAATGCGGCACAGAATATTGCTTATCCTCTGGAAATTTCTGGTATTCAGAAGCATGAAATAGATAAACGAGTAGCTGAATTATTGGAATTGGTAGGGTTGACTGGTCGTGGGAATGCACCAATAAGTACCCTTTCAGGAGGGCAGAAGCAACGAGTAGCAATAGCGAGAGCTCTCGCAAATCATCCCGATATTTTATTCTGTGATGAAGCAACAAGTGCCTTGGATCCGCAGACTACCCACTCAATTCTCTCGCTGCTAAGTGATCTTCAGAAGAATTTAAACCTTTCTGTCGTAATGATAACTCATCAGATGGAAGTTGTTCGTGATGCTTGTGTCCATGTTGCAGTTTTGGATGATGGTGAGGTTGTAGAACAAGGAAAAGTCATTGAGGTGTTCGCAGCTCCTGAATCTTCAACAACGAAAGATTTTCTAGCACATCTTGCTCCGCTTGTTGAACCCGACGAGGTAAAGCGGGATGATATGGTGCGGTGGTCTGATGAGGGAGGAAGATTCACCCTTCGTTTTAGAGGTTCACTCACTGGTGAGCCGGTGCTTAGTCGAATACAAAAGCGTTATGAAGTAGAGATAAATATACGTGCAGGTGGTGTACAGCGAGTGTCTGGTGAAGATGTCGGGACTCTTATCTGTGATATTATCGGAGAACCTGATGAGGTTGATAAAGCAGTTGCCGCACTGCAGCTTTCGGGTATCCTCGTTGAAGAGGAGGAACAAAAGAGATGAATATGCTTTTCTCATTAGTGTGGACAGCAACTGCGGAGACTCTTGTCATGGTCTTTGCTGCTGCGTTTTTTTCTCTTCTCCTCGGCCTGCCACTCGGTATACTTCTTTGTATAACTGGGCCAGAATCTCAGGGGGGGATAATTCCCAAGCCGGTGTTGAATAATGTACTGAGCCGAATTGTGAATATTCTACGATCGTTTCCCTTTATAATATTAATGATTTTGCTGTTTCCTCTCTCTCGTATCATTGTTGGTACAAGTATTGGAACAACAGCAACGATTGTTCCTTTATCAATCGCTGCTGCACCTTTCGTTGCACGTATCATAGAGACAGCAATAAAGGAGGTGGATCCGGGGGTCATTCAGGCTGCCCGTGCCATGGGCTCCACCACCATGCAGATTATTCGAAAAGTGCTGATTCCAGAAGCGATGCCTTCGTTGGTTTCTGGAATTACTCTAACCATTATCAATCTGATTGGGTATTCGGCAATGGCTGGAGCTATCGGAGGAGGTGGGCTTGGAGATCTCGCAATTCGGTACGGTTATCAACGCTTCAGACCAGACGTTATGTTGGTGTCAGTTATCGTAATCCTAGTGTTAGTCGAAGTTGTTCAGGTAATCGGAAATAAAGTTAGTGCTCGCATGATGGCGAGACGTTAAATATTAGATATATTCAGTCTACTGAATACACATAAAAGGAGAATTTTATGAAAAAGATTGTTGCTATAGTATCTCTACTCTTAATAAGTGCCGTGCTGTTTGCTGCTGGCGGTAAAGAGAGTGTGAATACGCTTTCTGTAGGAGCTACACCGGAGCCACATGCTGCAATGCTGAATCTTGTGGTTGATGATTTAGCTGCAGAAGGGATTACGTTAAAGGTGATTGAGTTCACCGACTATGTCACTCCGAACAAGGCTTTGGAAGATGGCCAAATTGATGCGAACTTCTTCCAGCACATTCCTTATCTTGAATCATTCAATCAAGAGCAGGGGTATCACTTAGTGAATGCTGGCGGTATACATATTGAACCAATTGCCCTCTATTCAAGAAAGCATGCAAGTCTGGATAGTCTTCCTGCTGGAGCATCCATCGCGATTCCTAATGATCCTACAAATGGCGGACGAGCACTTCTGCTCCTTCAAACCGCTGGATTAATAGAGCTGAAAGAGGATGCTGGAATTGCAGCAACACCATACGATGTCGTCACAAATTCAAAAAATCTGAAATTCCGTGAAATTGAAGCTGCATCGCTTCCCCGTGTTCTTGATGATGTAGATGCCGCAGTAATCAACGGAAACTACGCCATTGCCGCTGGTCTTACAGCAAATAAGGATGGCTTAGCAGTTGAAGGTGCAGACTCTCCATATGTGAATATTGTTGCTGTAAAAGAGGGAAGTCAGAATGATCCCGCAATTAAGGCACTGGTAAAAGCATTGCAGAGTAAAGAAATCAGAGATTATGTTGCTGCTACCTATCCCGATGGAGATGTGATTGTAGTTTTCTAAAGGCATGGGGTTACACCGCCTTATGTATCGTAGTATGATGCCGATAGGAGCAGATTCATGACAACCATGGGAGCCATCCTTATCGGCATTGTTGCAATGATACTCATATCCATGATTACGCTCATTACAGTGAATATAGGATTGGGGAGGTTGCAGAAACGAGTTTCTGAAACCCTCCAGTCCTCTCGAAATGAGTCGATTACCATGCTCACAAACATTGCTTCTCTCACCCAGAATCAGTTGGAACGGGTGGATAGCCGAACAGAAGCTTCAGGTGAAAAGACTGAACGACAATTATTAGCTCTGCGTGAATCTATAGACACGAAACTTGAGATTATTAGAGGTGATAACGAAAAGAAGCTTGAGCAGATGCGACAAACCGTGGATGAGAAACTTCACGATACATTAGAACGGAGACTTGGAGAATCATTTAAACTGGTTAGTGAGCAGCTCACCGTGGTAAATAAAGGCCTTGGTGAAATGCAGACACTTGCAGATGGTGTTGGCGATCTCAAGCGGGTACTGACTAATGTGAAGTCACGAGGCATGATGGGAGAATATCAGCTCCATGCGATTCTGCAGGACGTGATGGCTCCTGACCAATACGCTGAGAATGTGATCACGAAACAAGGCTCAACTGATCGAGTCGAGTTTGCAATCCGTCTTCCAGGGCCACAAGAATCTGGTTCCCGGGCAGATGGAGTCTGGTTACCAATTGATGCAAAATTTCCTAAAGAGGATTATGAGCGACTTGTGGATGCTCAACAGAAGGGTGATGCAGATGCCGCTGAGGCTGCACGAAAAGCATTGCGTATTCGGTTGCGTGCTGAAGCAAAGGATATTGCGGCTAAATACATTGATCCTCCGGCTACTACCGATTTTGCGGTACTGTTTCTCCCTCTGGAAGGTTTGTACGCTGAGGTCTTACATACAGCAGGACTTGTAGATGATTTACAAAGAATCTACCGTGTCATAGTAGCCGGTCCGACTACCCTTACAGCACTCTTGAATAGTTTACAGATGGGATTTCGAACACTTGCAATTCAAAAGAGATCAAGTGAAGTATGGCAGATTCTTGGCAGTGTAAAGACTGAATTTCAACGGTTTGGTGACTTATTGGAGAAAACCAAAAAGAAAATTGATCAAGCTTCAGGTGATCTGGATCAGGCATACCGAAAGACGGAGAAAATACAAAAAAAACTGGTTTCGGTGGAGTTTTCCCCTTCCATCGAAGCGGACGAAATAGAGGAGGAGACTTAACCATGAATATGAAAGGACGAAGCTTTCTTACCCTGAAAGATTTTACAGCTGAGGAAATCCTGTATCTGTTGGAGTTATCTGACACATTGAAGAAAAAAAAGAAATCAGGGAAACGAGACCCTCTTCTTGCAGGGAAAAATATCGTACTCTTATTCGATAAGCCTTCCACACGAACACGCTGTGCATTCGAGGTAGCCGCCTTTGATGAAGGTGCATCGGTTACATTCTTAACGAATAGCCAGATGGGAAAAAAAGAATCTATTGAAGATACAGCACGGGTACTTGGTCGATATTATGACGGCATGCAATATCGTGGAAGTAGTCAAGAATTAGTTGAAAATCTTGCTGCTTATTCAGGAATTCCTGTTTGGAATGGACTTACCGATGTGGATCATCCTACACAGGTACTTGCTGATTTCATGACAGCTCGGGAACACCTTCAGAAGCCTCTGAATGAGATGAAATTTGTGTATGTTGGAGATGGAAGAAACAATATGTCGAATGCACTTATGATTGGTGCTGCAAAAGTCGGCATGAATTATGTTGTTGCATCACCTCAGGAGCTTTCTCCTTCACAGGAGCTTATTGACTCACTTGCTTCAGACAGAGAACAGTCGGGGGGTACATTCTCCTTTGAAACAGACCCATTTGCCGCTGTGAAAGGAGCAGATATCCTGTATACCGATGTGTGGGTTTCTATGGGTGAAGAAGATAAAATGTCGAGTAGAATCGCCCTCCTTCAACCATACCGTGTAACAATGGCTCTAGTGCAAGCTGCTGAAAATCCGAATCTCATATTTGAGCATTGTCTTCCTGCATTCCATGATTTGGAAACAAGTATTGGAAAAGATGTGTTTGAGAAATTTGGACTCAGAGAGATGGAGGTTACCGATGAGGTTTTCCGAAGCTCCTTTTCTGTTGTCTTCGACGAAGCTGAAAATCGTATGCATACTATTAAGGCTGTAATGGTTGCCACTATGAGCGATACACATTACGAGTAGATTTTTACATATCTTCTCTGAGGGAATCTTGCTTAATGAGGGTGGTATAGAACTGTGCGGCCTTGCCAAGATTCTCCAGAGAAAATCTTTCATCAATATTATGCATTCTCTGTACTTCTTGTGTGTTCATCAGTGCTGGTGTAAACCGATATACATAATCACTTACCAGTTCATACTGTAATGCGTCTGTTGCTCCCATCATCATGTAGGGAGTTGGAATTGCTTCTGGGAAAGTTCTGATAATCGCTTCAGAAATTGCCTGAAACGGCTCTGAATCGACCGAAGAGGGGCGAGACCTTTCTGACTCAGCAATTACTTCAATTTTAATATCCTTGTCTCGAATGATACGATGCATCCAGGCGGCAACCAGTTCGGTTGACTCTCCTGGAAGGAGCCGAACATTTACTGTGGCTTGTGCTGTGACTGGAATTACATTTGCAACATGACTACCCTCGGCCATGGTTACCGCTATTGTTGACCTGATAAGTGAATTCATAGTGGGTGATGAACTGAAGATTGCCAGCACAATCGGTTTGAAGAGCCAGAGGTTGAGTAGAGGTAGAGCGAGTAGGAACGGTGCACTGCATCCGATTTTTGTCATGAGAAGACGGGTAGCTGAAGTAATTTGAGCAGGGGGTTTCTTCGATTCAATACGCCAAACAGCTCTGCCTAAAGATGCAAGTGCAGTAGGATTTTTTGGACTTGATGAATGCCCTCCCTCTTTATGACAGGAAAGTCTAATATTACTATTTCCCTTTTCAACTATGCCAATCACAGCCATGGGGTTTGAGACCTGAGGAATGAACCCCTGTGCGACCACACCGCCTTCATCGAGCACGAAGGCAAAGCGAATTCCTTTTTTCTGAAAGTATCGAGCTATTGTGTATGCTCCTTGTGTACCTCTCGTCTCTTCATCACATCCAAATGCTATATACCATGTTCGAACAGGAGTATAACGCTGTGTAATGAGCTCTTCTATCGCCTCACAGATAGCAATCAACTGTCCTTTTGCATCAAAACTTCCTCTTCCCCATACGTACCCGTCTGCGATTGTTCTGTCGAACGGTGGATAAGTCCATTGTCTTGAATCATCAGCAGGAACAACATCCTGGTGTGCCGTGAGTAATGCAGGTTCCAGTTTTTCCTGGGAGCCTCTCCAAACAAAGACTAAATTTCGAGGTTCTCCAACGTCTATACGTTCGAGTCTGGTGAAAAGAAGCGGATAGGTCTGAGCAAGGTATGTATGAAAAGCGAAAAAAAGCTGTTGATCCTTTGATTCATCAATACCGCGGGCAATAGTCGGAAACGAGACTGCTCCTGCTAGATGATTTCCTAGTTCATCTTTATAGGCATCATCGAATGAGGTCATTTGAGGTAGGTTCCTGGTGATTCGGTGTTTTCGTCTTACATATAACGTTCGTACGCAGGAAACAATACATAATAGAGTTACTAGTAAACCAATGATTCCAAGGGCAATGTAAATCAAGCCTTTCTTTCTCCTACATCTTTTTCGTGGTGTCTTTTACAAAAACATGCTATAGTGTATCACAAGAATTTACTAATAGAGTAGCAGGATTGTCGGAATGCCAAAGAAAATCGATCATGAGGAACGAAAAGAGAAGATACTGCAAACTGCGTTGAAGGTCTTCGCTCGTGAAGGGTATCGTGATTCCAATCTCTCACTTATTGCCGTAGAGTGTGGTATTTCTCGACCTACAATCTATCAATATTTTAAAGATAAAGAACAAATTTATTATTATGCCGTTAAACTTGTTACGGGAAGAATGTTCACGAAATATGCTGATTATGCATGGACCACTTCCGATAAGGTAATTCAGAGAATTCTCAATATCTGTAATGACATCATAGAAATTTCAACTCATCATAGAGGCGAGCTAACATCACTTATGGATGTTATGCTTCAATTGAAGAAAGAAGGGACCGATTTTTCCGATATTATCTTCAGAAGAACCGCAAAGTTGCACATCCTCTTTAAGCGTCTTCTGCGGCTAGGTATTGCTGCTGGTGATGTTGTAGAGTGTGATATTAATCGGATTACTCAGCATCTTGTTATTCTTCTCGAATCGTTCTGCTTTCAGTTGGCATTCCTCGATGCTTTTGATGTTGCAGGTGCAAAGGAATTGGTGAGTAACTACCTCGAATTGCTCCGTCCTATCCAGGATCAAAGATTTATTCGCTAGTATCTCTCGTTGCCGTTGATAGTCTCTCTCAGTATATTCTGTGTGGATGTACCTACAATACTGAGAGGTAGGATATGAATATTGATAAGATGACTATTAAGCTGCGTGAAGCATTGCAAAGTGCTAGCACGTTAGCACATGAGTACAGAAATCCATTAATAGAAAGAGAGCATTTTTTTCTCGCACTGTTACAACAGCGAGATGGTCTGATTGTTCCTCTTTTCGAACGTCTTGGTGTTTCTGCAGGTCTCTTGGAACAGAAGCTTGAAGCTCTTGTTGAACGACTTCCAAAGGCATATGGAGATACTCACCAGAGTTCTCTTTCTCCTAAATTAGCTGAATTGCTGTATGCAGCAGAAAAACAAGCTACTGGGTTTAAAGATGAATATATGAGTGCAGAACATGTGCTTCTCGCACTCATAGCCGAAGAGTCTCCAATCTCAACTTTACTCAAGGAACAAGGGGTGACTAAAGATGGTATACTGCAAGCGCTCAAACTCATTCGAGGAAATAATAGAATTACTGATGAGAGTCCTGAAGATAGATATCAATCTCTAGAAAAGTACTGCAAAGATATGACCGCTCTTGCACGTCAGCAGAAACTTGATCCTGTAATTGGACGAGATGATGAGATTAGGCGTGTAATGCAGGTGTTATCGCGTAGGACAAAGAATAATCCTGTGCTCATCGGTGAACCGGGTGTAGGAAAGACAGCAATTGTAGAAGGACTTGCACAACGTATTGTATCGAAAGATGTCCCTGAATCTTTAACCTCAAAACGTCTGTTGGCTCTGGATCTGGGTGCACTCATTGCAGGTGCAAAGTTTCGAGGAGAATTCGAGGAACGGTTAAAGGCAGTAATCCATGAGGTTGTTGATTCAAACGGAGAGATTATTCTCTTTATAGATGAACTGCATACTCTTGTTGGAGCTGGAGCTGCGGAGGGATCAACCGATGCCTCTAATCTTCTTAAGCCTGCACTTGCTCGAGGCGAACTTCGTGCTGTTGGTGCAACAACGCTCGATGAGTATAGGAAGCACATCGAGTCAGATAAAGCCCTCGAAAGACGTTTTCAGCCTGTATACACAAAAGAACCAAGCGTAGAGGATACGATTGCAATCCTTCGAGGTCTCAAGGAGCGATACGAGGTGCACCATGGGGTTCGTATTAAGGATGAAGCTTTGGTAGCGGCCGCGATGTTGTCTGACCGCTACATAACTGCACGATTCCTCCCCGATAAAGCTATCGATTTAGTCGACGAAGCTGCAAGCCAACTAAAGATGGAAATTGAAAGTCAGCCGGTAGAACTTGATCAGATAGAACGGAAAATCCTGCAACTTACCATTGAGGCTCAAGCTCTAGTAAGGGAAACTGATAAAACTTCAGCAAAACGACGGGATAAAATTCAGGCAGAACTCGCCGATTTAAAAGGAACAAGAGATTCCTTGCAGCTGCAATGGACTAATGAGAAAGAAGCAATTTCAAGTATTCGGGAAAATAAAGCACGTCTAGAGCAATTAAAACAGGAAGAGATACAAAGCGAACGTGAGGGCAACCTTGCTAGAGCAGCAGAAATTAAACATGGTCTCATCCCCTCGCTTATGAAAGAAATAACTCAGCAAAGTGAATCTCTTGATCAGGAACAGCAAGGGAAACGGATGTTACGTGAAGAGGTTTCTGATGACGATATTGCACGAATTGTCTCGAATTGGACCGGTATTCCGGTTGCTAAAATGCTCTCGTCTGAGATGGATAAGTACATACATCTCGAGGACATATTAAGTGAGCGGGTAATAGGCCAGGAAGAAGCGATTCGAGCTGTTTCTGATGCCATTAGACGAAATAAGACTGGTATTGGAGATGAACGGCGGCCATTGGGCACTTTCTTGTTTGCAGGACCGACAGGAGTAGGTAAGACAGAACTTGCAAAAGTTCTTGCTTCATTTCTGTTTGATGATGAAAAGGCACTTACGAGAATTGATATGAGTGAGTATATGGAGAAATTTTCGGTAAGCCGTTTGATTGGTGCTCCTCCTGGATATGTTGGTTATGACCAAGGTGGACAGTTAACGGAGGTTGTACGGAGACGACCATATTCTGTAATTTTATTTGACGAGATAGAAAAAGCCCATCCCGATGTGTTTAATATTCTATTGCAGGTTCTTGATGATGGCCGACTTACAGATGGACAGGGGAGAATTGTCGATTTTACCAATACCATTGTCATTATGACGAGCAATCTAGGGAGTGAACTTCTCCTCTCTGCACCGACGTTTGAGGAGGCTCAGTCAGCAGTCGAATCGGTGATATCCAAATCGTTCAAACCTGAATTCATAAATCGTATCGATGAAATTATAGTGTTCCATCGGTTGGAAAAGATGCATATGAGAAAGATTGCAGGGTTACAACTCAGTCTTCTGGCAGATCGTCTTGCCCGAAGGAATATGCAACTGAGCTACGACGAATCAGTTCTCGATATAATTGCAGCAGAGGGGTATAGCCCCGATTTTGGAGCTCGACCTATTAAGCGAAGCATTCAAAGTCTGATTGAAAATCCACTAGCAAAGAAAATGCTTACTGGGGAGTTTGTCGAAGGAGATACAATCGTGCTTGCAACTGATGACGAGAGAGCTGTCACGTTTCAGAATCCACGCACGAAAGGTCAATAAGCTTTTGATATGCCTCTGGAGTATCGATATCTGTAATCCATGCTTGGTCTTCAGTGATGAACTCCCGGACGGCACGGGATGCAAGAAGAGCTCGCATGGTTGCAGTTTTAGGTTGTGCTAAAATTACCGGAAGTAGTGACGGTGCACACAATACTGGATGCCCAGGTATATTGTTACAAAAAGGACGTACTGCTTCGTATGAAGGGAGCAGTTGTTGTAGTTGGTGATAATGATATGCAGTAATGAGTGGAGCATCTCCCAAGGCAATCGCAAAAGATTCTGTTTCCGGTATGTGTGAAACGCCAACGAGTGTAGATGAGAACTGGCCGAATTGCGGGTGAGGGTTCTGCACCCATGTTAGCCGATAAGGGAATTGTGTCTGATACTGTTCCAAAATCGGGATAATTGCTTTCTCATAAAAACCAGTTACCACTATCACATAATCGGAACCGGCGAGTGCTGCTTCTATTGCATGGCATATGAGTGGTTTATCACGATAAGGGAGTAATAGTTTTATATCTCCCATGCGTGAAGATTTTCCTGCTGCCAAAAGAACGGTATGCATGAATGAAACCTCTTGTGTAAAGAGTACCATGATTGCAAAAACTATGCCAATCTGATTATACTTGCTGCCATGATTGCCACTTATATTAACAGTCTCGCAATAATAATCGGTTCCCTTCTAGGTCTACTCATCGGCACACGTCTTAAAGAGCAATTCAAAGAGGTGATATTTGCCTCTTCCGGTCTTGTTACTGTGGTAATTGGTGTGCAGATGGCTCTGCAGACGAGAAGTTACCTAGTACTTCTTTTTTCTATTGTGGTGGGAGGAATCCTCGGATACATAATCGGCATTGAAGATGCTGTACTGCGCCTTGGCGATTGGATGGAGCTGAAAACCAGCCGGAAAAATCTCAAATCGGGCGATACTTCAGGTAGTTCGCTTTTTGCTCATGGATTTCTCAATGCCTCGGTACTCTTCTGTTCTGGAGCGATGGCGATTGTAGGATCCATTGCAGCTGGGACACAAGGCGACTACACCTTAATTTTTATAAAGTCTGTGATGGATGGCAGCATGGCAATAATTTTCGCAGCTGCTTATGGCCCAGGAGTTATTGCCTCTGCAGCCGTAGTCTTGGTATACCAGGGATTCTTTACACTTGCCGGTGGTTATCTGTCTCCAGTTATGGGGGAGGCAGGATTGGCAGAACTTACTGCAGCTGGGGGAGTTTTGCTCATCATGATAGCTTTTGGACTTATCCAGGTACGCCAATTCAAGACAGGGAATTTTCTTCCTGCACTGGTGATTGCACCATTATTCAGTAAGCTGGGTTCTTGGCTATCAGAATTGTTCCCTTTTCTGTAAAAAAATGCCAGAGTCCTCATTGTGGACCCTGGCAATTATCTTTTTTATCGTTTGCGTGCCGATTTTAAGGTTGAACTTGCCGACTCATCACGTTCAATCGGACATCGTTTTGCCTTCCAGATATCGTTAGTATATTCCATGATGGTTCTGTCACTCGAAAACTTTCCTGATGCTGCAATATTGAGAATTGCCTTTTTAGCCCACGCATCTCGGTTGTTTGTATAAAGAAATGTTGCCTCGTCATGGGCATCTGCATAACTACGCAAATCTGCAAGATGGAAATAACGATCATCTTCTAGAAGTGATTTTCGTAAAGGTTCAAAGATATTCGGTTCCATCACATTGAAATATCCAGAGAGGAAAAGATCCACCATCTTTCGGATTTCAGGATCGCGAGAGACCCAATCATAGGGGTCGTAATGTGGTCGCATACGTTCTATCTCATCGGCTGAGTGACCGAAGATAAACATATGCTCTCGTCCCACTTCTTCAGCCATTTCAATAGTAGCCCCATCCATAGTGCCAATAGTGAGTGCACCATTGCACATGAACTTCATGTTTCCCGTCCCTGAAGCTTCAAATCCCGCAGTGGAAATCTGTTCTGACAAGTCGGTTGCCGGAATGAGATTTTCTGCCATGGTCACGCGATAGTTGGGAAGGAAATGAACCGATAACAGCTTGTTAACTGAAGTGTCATCATTAATAATTTTTGCAATGTTGTTAATCAGTTTTATGATGAGCTTCGCATGAACATACCCTGGTGCTGCCTTTCCTCCGAAAATAAATGAAGTAGGAGAAAAATCTTCAATTCGTCCCTCTTTAATTCTTTGATACAAAATCATAATGTTCAGTGCATTAAGCAGCTGTCGTTTGTATTCATGTATTCGCTTTACCTGGACATCAAACATTGAATCCGGATTCAGAAGAATACCACAATCCCGTTTCAAGAAATTGACAGCTGTTTCTTTTGCCTTTTGTTTGATAGTAAGAAAGTCAGCCCTAAAGTTGGAATCTTCAGCAAATGGCTCAAGGTCTTTTATTCGGTCATAGTCAGTAATCCAGCCATCGCCGATAGCTTCAGAAATTTTTGATGCGAGAAGTGGATTTGCACTAAGCAGCCATCGTCGCTGAGTTATCCCGTTAGTTTTATTATTGAATCGATTCGGAAAGACTACCGAGAACTCTGGGAACATTCGCTCGGTGAGCAATCGTGAATGCAGTGCTGCAACTCCATTAGTTGAATGTGATCCAATAATAGATAGGTTTGCCATACGAATTTGTTTAGTAGATCCCTCTTCTACAATACTCAACTTCCTTATAGCTTCAGGACGCAATGGAAAGAAAGAAACGGCATGCTGCAGAAAACGGTGATTGATTTCATAAATAATCTGCAAATGTCTCGGCAGAATCTGCTCCATCATACTGAGAGGCCATTTCTCGAGTGCCTCTGGCATAAGCGTATGGTTGGTATAGCCCATAGTACGAACAGTGATATCCCACGCCTCTTCCCATGGCAGGTTTTCTAAATCTAGAAGAATACGCATAAGTTCGGGAATCGCAAGTGAAGGGTGTGTGTCATTCAATTGAATTGCGGCAAAATCGGGAAGTTTGCTCCATGGTGCCGATTGCCGTCTGAATCTACGGATAATGTCTGCGAGAGAACAGGCGACAAAAAAGTACTGTTGTTTTAGTCGGAGCTCCTTTCCCATATACAAAGTATCGTTGGGATAAAGGACCTGACTAAGGTTTTCTGCAAGGATCTTTGATCGTACTGCCTCAACATAGTCACCCTCGTTGAATTCCTGGAAATTAAATTCATCAGTTGCTTTTGCACTCCAGAGTCGAAGTGTGTTAACCGTTTTTCCACCATATCCAACTATGGGCATATCGTACGCAACGCCTTGAACCTGGTCAGCACTAATCCATTTGTACTGATCCTTTCCTCCCTCACGAATAACACGTACTTCACCGCCAAAACCTACAGTAAAGGTAAGATCTTCACGCGGTATTTCCCAAGGATTACCATGCCGTAACCAGTTATCGGGCTGTTCAGATTGCCAGCCATTTCTCACCTGCTGTTTAAAGATGCCGAAATTATACCTAATACCATATCCATAGGAAGGGATGTCGAGCGTTGCCAGAGAATCGAGGAAGCAGGCAGCAAGACGACCAAGACCACCATTTCCAAGACCCGCATCGGGTTCCACTTCCACAATTTCTTCATAGGTGTATCCCAATTCCGACATCGCAGCACGAACTTCATCCTCAAGTCCCAGATTAATGCAATTGTTAGTCATGGCACGACCCATCAAGAACTCAAGTGATAGGTAATAGACTCGTTTTGAGCCCTCTTTTCTTTGGGTTGCACGTGAATGATGCCATTGATGAATGATTCGGTCACGAATCGCATATGCAAGAGCTGTGTAACGGGTTATATCGGTATTATGGAACTCATCGGCATCGAGAGAGTACTTCAAATGTTCCGCAAAATCTAAGGCAATAGCCGCTTTTGTCGGCGAGAATCGAGTATGTTGTTCTGTGGTACTCATAAAACTCCTTTTGCAGTATGTAATTTACCGCATCTGCAGCAATAGTATATGAATACTGATGCCGAATCAACCACAAGCAGTGTAGGGCTCACAGGGAGAGTGGGTGTTTTATTAAATGTTCGTGTATGTATATTGACAAAAAGGGGGTGATTTGCTACGTTGACATCTGCTCGACCGCGGAAAGGGATATTTTTCCATTTTTCGTCATGTAGCTGATATGCCCTTGTAGCTCAGCTGGCAGAGCACCACCATGGTAAGGTGGGGGTCATCGGTTCAAATCCGATCGAGGGCTGTATTCCTCTATCATTCGTTGAGAGCGGAGCCGGGTATTTGACCGGCAAGGAGTTTTTACTATGGCTAGCAGTAAGAAGAAGGGGCCGGTTGAAAAGATCGCCTTGCAGTGCACTGAGTGCAAGCAGAAAAATTATACAACTGAAAAAAATCGGCGTAACACACCGGGAAAACTTGAGTTGAATAAATTCTGTCCATTCGAGCGAAAGCATACTCTTCATCGCGAGACGAAGATTAAATAGCCTTCCAAGGCGAATCGAGAAGCGAACAGGTCAGTAGCTCCAATGGCTAGAGCGCTGGTCTCCAAAACCGGATGTTGTAGGTTCGAGTCCTACCTGACCTGTCCGCTTTCCGTGCAAGGAGTTGGTTGATGAAGAAGTTGATTCGTTATTTTAAAGAATCTCATATGGAGTTGAAGAAGGTTGTGTGGCCTGCTCGGGATGAAGTGGTAAGCTCAACCAAGGTTGTGCTGATTTCTACCGCAATTTTTGCCCTGGTCCTCGGCTTGGTTGACTTCCTGCTCGTACAGGGTGTTGACCTGATTTTCTAGGGAGAGGTCATGGCAAAAGGTTGGTATGTAGTACATACGTATTCTGGATATGAGAATAAAATCGAAAAAACTATCCGGAAGATAATGGAAAGTGACCCGCAGTTTTGTGAGGTCGTTTCTGACATCAAGGTGCCCACTGAAGAAGTTGTTGAAGTAAAAGATGGCGTGAAAAAAACTGTTAAACGCAAAATACTTCCTAGTTATATTCTTGTTCAGATGGATTTGCCTGAATATCAATGGGAATTTTTCTGTTCTCAGATTAAACGCATCCAGGGAGTAACCGGATTTGTGGGTTCTTTGGATGGGCGAAAACCTGTTCCACTCTCCAGTGAAGAGTTGAAGGGAATCCTTCAGAAGACTGGTGAAATTAAAACCGAGAAAGTATTGCGACCCAAGCAGTCTTTCAGTCACGGTGAACATGTGAAGATTGTTGAAGGGCCATTTGAGTCTTTCACTGGAACCATAGAAGAGGTGAATATGGAGAAGGGAAAACTACGTGTACTCGTTGGCATCTTCGGCCGTTCCACCCCAGTTGAAGTAGATTTTTTACAGGTTGAGAAGGTATAACCTCTGTTCAGCCTGATTGGTTTTTAACACAATACTCCCCATCGAACATTGTTCGATAGGTGGGAGCCTCTTCGTTGAAGGGGCGTCAATACCAGCGCGGGGCGAATAGCTGCCGTGTAAGGAGACACTAATATGGCAAAGAAAAAGGTATCTGCTGTAATCAAACTGCAGTGCCCAGCCCAAAAGGCTACGCCCGCACCACCGGTCGGTCCGGCTCTTGGGCCTCATGGTGTGAGTGCACCTCAGTTTGTTCAGCAGTTCAACGACAAAACGAAGAACTTTGAAGCTGGACTCATTATTCCAGTGGTTATCACTGTATACGCTGATCGATCATTTACCTTCATTCTGAAGACACCGCCAGCTGCGGTTCTTATTAAAAAGGCTTGTGGTATTGCAAGCGGTTCAGGTGTGCCCCACACTCAGAAAGTCGCAAAACTGACTCAGGCTCAGCTTACCGACATCGCTAAGACCAAACTTCCCGATCTCAATGCAAACGACATTGAGGCTGCCAAGAAGATTATCGCCGGTACAGCAAGAAGCATGGGCGTCGAGGTGGAGGCTTAGAGATGAAACACGGCAAGAAATATAAGGAAGCTTTAAAGCAAGTAGACCGAACTAAGCAATATTCTTTCGTTGAGGCTGCAGAGTTGGTAAAGAAAGTTGCTTTCGCAAAGTTTGACGAGACCGTTGAGCTCTCTCTCAATCTTTCACTTAAGAAGAGTCAATCAGTCAGAGACACAGTTGTTCTTCCATACCAGTTCGCAGCAGAAAAGCGAGTGTTGGTATTTGCAAAAGGTGACAAAGCACAAGAAGCTTTGGATGCTGGTGCAACATATGTTGGAGATACTGATCTGGTTGAGAAGATTCGTGGTGGCTGGATGGATTTTGATGTAGCGGTTGCAACACCCGATATGATGAAAGATGTAGGTCGTCTCGGACCTATTCTTGGTCGTAGAGGTCTTATGCCTAACCCAAAAACTCAGACTGTCACGTTCGATATCAAGGGAGCTCTTGCAGAATTGAAGCAAGGCCGTGTTGAATTCCGTTCCGATAAAACTGGTGTAGTACACCTAGCAATTGGAAAGGTTTCAATGGATGCTGATAAGATAGTTGAAAATGCTCGTGTCGTATTGAAAGAGGTTTTGAGAAAGAAACCTAGTGATGCAAAGGGTGAGTTCGTCAAGAGCGTCGCACTCAGTTCCACCATGGGCCCTGGCGTCATGGTCGACGTGAAAGAGAACTAGGAGGATTGGGAAATGGCAGAATATCAGACTCGAAAAGCCCAACATAAGGTTGATGCAGTCGCGGAGATGACATCCGAATTCTCTCAGTATGACGGATTCATTTTTACCGATTATCGTGGAATGACTGTTGAGCAGATTTCAGAGCTTCGCAATCAGTTGCGTGCAAAAGAAGCTGCATACCGTGTTGTTAAAAACCGTTTTGCTAAGATTGTGATGAGTGATCTTAAACATGACGGTACAGATGAAAATCTTGTTGGACCTACCGCAGTAACACTTACAACTGGTGAGGATGGCTCCAGTGCTGCATCGAAGATTCTCTTCGATTTTGCAAAAGGCTCCCCGCTTCAGGTTAAAGGTGCTTTTATTGGTGGTAAATTGTTCAGCAAAGAAGAAATTGAGGCATACAGTAAGTTGCCGACACGATTGGAGTTGATTGCTTCTCTTATGGGTACCATGAAAGCTCCACTCTCAAAACTTGCCCGAACTTTGCAGGCGGTTGCCGACGCAAAAGAGGGAAAATCAGAAAATTAATACGGTACTAGTCTTCACGTTTTCGTAGACCTGCTATTACCGTACACATACAAGGAGAAGATAATATGGCTACTAAAGAAGAAATTTTGGAAGCAATTGCAAACATGACTGTTATGGAGGTTTCAGACCTCATTAAAGCCATGGAAGAAAAGTTTGACGTTACCGCTGCCGCACCTGTAGCAGTCGCTGGTGCAGTTGCTGCTGCAGCAGAAGAAGTTGAAGAGCAGACCGAGTTTGACATCATCCTCAAGGGTGTTGCCGATGGAAAGACTATTCCTGTCATTAAGGAAGTTCGAGCTCTTACTGGTCTTGGTCTTAAAGAGGCTAAAGATTTGGTTACTGCCGGCGGTACAATTAAAGAGGCAGTCTCTAAGGATGACGCTAAGAGCATCAAGGAGAAACTTGAGGCAGCAGGCGCTACTGTTGAAGTTAAATAACACGATTTTTTTCATGCATAGACAGGCGAAAGCCTGAGGGGCTAGCCACCGGGATTTTTCCGGTGGCCGGTCGTGTCTTCTACATTCCGATGTGTGGGTTCTCGGACTCCTGTCCGAATCTTCCGCAACACAGACCTCCGGAGGGTAACAATGGTTGCCAAAGGCAATTCAATTACGAGAAAATTCATTGGAACCCATAGTCAAGAAGTATGTGAATTACCGAATTTAGTCGGTATACAACTTGATTCCTATGAACGGTTCCTCCAGCTCGATCGATTAAAGAACTCAAGTGAACCCGATCCAAATCAAGGTTTGGAGCAGGTGTTTCAGTCGACCTTTCCGATTGAGAGCCAAAATGGTGAAATGTGCCTACATTATCATGGGTACACGATTGATTTCGACAACATAAAATTCTCCGAGATCGAATGCAAGCGGAAGGGGAGAACCTTTTCCGTACCAATTAAAGCAACGATCAGTCTTGAGCTAACCGGTACCGGTGAGCTTCGGCAGCGTGAAATCTTCTTTGGTGACATTCCGTTGATGACTGAGCGTGGCACGTTTATTGTGAACGGAGCAGAACGTGTAGTTGTCAGTCAGATACACAGATCTCCAGGTGTAATCTTCTCGGATGATAAGGGGGTGTATTCATCTAGAATCATTCCTTACCGAGGATCTTGGTTGGAGTTCGAGATTGATGACAAAAAGAAAGAACTTATATTTGCAAAAATAGATCGTAAGAAACGAATCTTGGGAACGCTGTTTTTGCGAGCTATAGGGCTTGATTCTCGTGAAAAGATTGTTGCTCATTTTTATACATCAAAAACTGTAGAGCTTTCCAAGGATTTGGAGGCAAATAACAGTTTGGTTGGATCAATTGCATTTGCAGATATCTACTCTAAGAAGGGTGGAAAATCGGCGAAAAAACTGCTTAGGGCGGGTGATGAGCTCTCTCCAACCTATATTGAAGCATTGGTGAAGGATGGACTTACATCAATTGATATCATTGATGAGGATCATCCCGAGTCTCTTCATTCTCGTATGATAATTAATTGTTTTGAGGTTGAAGATGCTAAGTATACTCAGGAAGGGTATGACGAACCTCTGAAGGAGGATGTGCTATCTCCTATTTATGCGGTTCTTCAACCTGGTGAGATGATTGCAATTGAGCGAGCAGAAAAGGATCTTCCGGATATGTTCTTCTCCAGTCGTCGTTACGATCTTGGGAATGTTGGAAGATATAAGTTTAACAAGAAATTTGGAACTGAAGAGGATGTTGATGATGAAGAGGCAAGTACGGATCTTACCGTTCTTGTACCTCAGGATATTGTGAACACCATGGGGTTCCTTATTAAAGTATATATCGGTGAAGAAAACGTCGATGATATCGACCACCTGGGAAACCGAAGAGTCCGATCGGTTGGTGAGTTGTTGCAGAATCAGTTGAGTGCTGCATTCGCCCGTATGGAGCGGATTGCACGAGAGAGAATGAACCTGGAAAGTAATCAGGTAAAACCGCAAGACCTAATCTCCATCAAGCCAGTTGTTGCTGCTATTAAAGAGTTCTTTGGTTCCAGTCAGCTTAGCCAGTTTATGGATCAGGTTAATCCTCTTGCTGAATTGACGCATAAGCGTAGACTTAATGCACTTGGACCTGGAGGTTTGTCGAGAGACCGAGCCTCATTCGAAGTTCGTGATGTTCACTATACCCACTACGGCCGAATGTGTCCTATTGAGACTCCAGAAGGTCCGAACATTGGTCTTATTGTATCGTTAGCGAATTACACTCGCGTAAATAAACACGGATTTTTAGAAAGTCCATATAGAAGGGTTGTTGAAGGTAAGGTTACAAAAAATTACCGATACCTCGATGCCAACGATGAAGAAAAATTCTTTATTGCACAGGCAAACTCACCTATTACCGACGATGGAACGTTCCTTGAAGATGATATTCCCGTGCGAAGAAGCGGTGATTATACGACACGACAGGCACATGAAGTGAAATACATGGACGTATCGCCCATGCAGGTTATAAGTGTTGCTGCATCACTGATTCCATTTTTGGAACATGATGATGCTAACCGTGCACTCATGGGTTCAAACATGCAACGTCAGGCTGTTCCACTCTTATTCCCTGAAGCTCCTTATGTTGGAACGGGAATGGAGGCAAAAACTGCCTATGATTCCGGTGTGCTTATTAAAGCTACACGTTCTGGAACCGTGAGTTATGTTTCATCAACAATGGTTCAGATTGCTCCCGATGTGAGTGAAATTGAGGGTGAAGTTGATTCGTATATTGTTCAAAAATTTGAACGAACCAACCAAGATACCTGTTTTAACCAGAAGCCGATTGTTAAGGTTGGACAGCATGTAGAAGCTGGTACTGTTCTGGCAGATGGTCCAGCAACCCAAAAGGGTGAACTGGCCTTGGGAAGAAATATCCTTGTAGGATTCGTACCATGGAATGGTTACAACTATGAAGATGCAGTTCTCATCTCCGAACGAGTAGTCAAAGAAGATATCTATACCTCAATCCACATTAAGGAATTTTCTACCGATATCAGGGAGACAAAGCTTGGTCCAGAAAAGTTAACTCGTGATATCCCGAATACAAGCGAAAAGAATCTTGAACAGCTCGATGAGGATGGAATTGTAAGTGTAGGTTCTGTTGTTCGACCTGGCCATATCCTCGTGGGTAAGGTCACGCCAAAGTCAGAATCCGACACTACTCCAGAATTTAAGCTGCTCAATTCAATTTTCGGTGAAAAGGCTAAAGAGGTTCGAGATACTTCGTTGAAAGTACCTCATGGTACCGAAGGAACTGTTATTGATATTCAACGTCTTAAGAGAAGTGAGGGAGATGAACTTCCTCCAGGTGTTGATGAGATGGTGAAAGTTCTTATAGCAACCAAACGAAAGTTACGCCAGGGCGATAAAATGGCCGGGCGTCATGGAAACAAGGGTGTTGTTGCCCGCGTACTTCCAGAAGAAGATATGCCTTTCATGGCAGATGGTACACCGCTCGATGTTTGTCTTAACCCGTTGGGTGTTCCTTCTCGAATGAATATTGGACAGTTGATGGAGACGCAGCTCGGATGGGCGGGACATGTGCTTGATGAGTGGTATTCCTCTCCGGTATTCCAATCGGCATCTGTTGCAGATATTGAGGCAAAAATGAAAGAGGCTAACCTTCCAGTTACCTCAAAAACAACATTGTATGACGGTCGCACAGGAGTGCAATTCGTTAATCCAGTGTTCTGTGGATATATTTATTACTTGAAACTCCACCACTTGGTGGATGACAAGATGCATGCACGTTCGACAGGTCCTTACTCGCTTGTTACGCAGCAGCCTTTGGGTGGTAAAGCCCAATTTGGTGGTCAGCGACTAGGAGAAATGGAAGTGTGGGCTTTGGAAGCATATGGAGCTGCAAATACACTTCAGGAGCTTCTTACTATTAAGTCGGACGATATGAATGGAAGAGTAAAAATCTATGAGAGCATTGTAAAAGGTGAACCTGCAACTAACGCAGGTATGCCAGAAGCTTTCAACGTACTCGTCCAAGAGGTTCGTGGTTTAGCTCTTGATATGTCGGTATATGATTCCAAGGGAAGGCAAGTACCTCTCACGGAACGCGATGAAGAGTTAATCAATAAGCGAAACTCGATTAATTAAGCAGGAGATTTCGGATGAAGGAAATTCAGGATTTCGACAGCATCATGATAAAGTTGGCCAGCCCTGAGCAGATCAAGGCATGGTCATACGGTGAGGTCAAGAAGCCGGAGACAATCAACTACCGGACTCTACGTCCGGAACGTGACGGACTCTTCTGCGAGAAGATATTCGGAACGACAAAAGAGTGGGAGTGTTATTGCGGAAAGTTTAAATCAATTCGCTATAAAGGAGTAATCTGTGATCGCTGTGGCGTTGAAGTTACTCACTTTAAAGTGCGTCGTGAACGTATGGGGCACATTGATCTCGCTTCTCCAGTTTCCCATATCTGGTATTATCGCTCTGTGCCATCACGAATGAGTCTCTTGCTCGACATTCCTCGAGCTGCACTTCAATCAATACTTTACTATGAAAAGTATGTGGTGATTAACTCAGGTGAAACTGAACTTCGCTATAAGCAGCTTCTCAGTGAGGATGAATATTATCAGGCTCGAGAACAATATGGTGAGTCTTTCTATGCCATGATGGGTGCTGAGGCAGTAAAGGTTCTATTGGAGAATTTAGATTTGGATCAGCTTTCTGCTGAACTCCGTGAGCAAATGGTTGCGAAAGGTGATAAAGCCGACAAGCGACTTTTAAAACGGATAGAGGTAGTAGAGAATTTCCGTGATAGTGGAAATAGACCTGAATGGATGATTCTTACCGTGATTCCGGTAATTCCACCAGAATTGCGTCCAATGGTTCAACTCGATGGTGGTCGATTTGCCACAAGCGATCTAAACGATCTCTATCGTAGAGTTATCAACCGAAACAACCGTCTCACTCGTCTTATGTCGCTGCACGCACCCGACATTATTATTAGAAATGAAAAACGAATGCTTCAGGAAGCTGTTGATGCTCTGTTCGATAACTCAAAGAAGAAACGAGTAGTCAAGGGTGCTTCAAACAGACCGCTTAAGTCTTTATCTGATATGCTTAAGGGTAAACAAGGCCGATTTAGACAGAATCTACTTGGTAAACGAGTCGACTACAGTGGTCGTTCAGTAATTGTTGTTGGCCCAGAGCTTCGACTTCATCAGTGTGGACTTCCATCAAAGATGGCCCTTGAATTATATAAACCCTTTATCATGAAGAAGCTCGTGCAGCGTGGAGTCGTCTATAATATTAAGAAGGCGAAAACCCTCGTTGAGCAGGAGACACCGGAAGTGTGGGCAATTCTTGACGATGTTGTAAAAGAACATCCTGTCCTCCTTAACCGTGCTCCTACGCTTCACCGATTAGGAATACAGGCTTTTGAACCTGTTTTGGTTGATGGGAAAGCAATTAAGCTCCACCCACTCGTCTGTCATGCATATAATGCTGACTTTGATGGTGACCAGATGGCTGTACACGTGCCGCTCACACAAGCTGCACAAATTGAGTGTTGGACACTTATGCTCTCTGCCAACAACTTGCTCGACCCAGCGAATGGAAAGCCTATCGTCTTCCCTTCACAGGATATGGTGTTGGGTATTAACTATCTGACCCGTGAAATGGATGGAGCCAAGGGAACCGGAAAGTTTTTTGACAATATTTCTGAGTTGATTCTTGCCATTGAAGCAGGGGCACTCTCTTATAACGCGCTCATTACCTATCGTCTGGATGATGGAACAGTAATGAAAACAACTCCAGGACGAGTGTTGTTCAATGCAGAAATGCCATCCGAGATTTCTTTCCAGAATGTATGTTTTGGTGATAAGGAGCTCAAACGGCTCGTTGGTGAAGTAATTCAGAATCAGAAGACATCAGTTGCAGTGAAGATGCTTGACTCAATAAAAGATATTGGATTTAAGTATGCAACCCTCTTCGGCGCTACCATAGGTCTATCGGATATGATAGTTCCCGATGCAAAAGCTGAGTTGGTTACTGCAGCAGATCTTCGCCAGTCGGAAATCAAAGAGCAGTATAGACAAGGTCATATTACTCAGGATGAGCGTTACAACAGAGTTATTGAGGTGTGGAGTAAAACCACTGAAGATATTTCCACTGCACTTATGAATGAATTAAAGGTAAGTCAGAATGGGTTTAACCCGCTCTATCTTATGGCCGATTCCGGTGCAAGAGGTTCAAAGACTCAGATTCGTCAGCTCGGTGGTATGAGAGGTTTGATGGCGAAGCCCTCCGGTGACATCATTGAATTCCCTATCCGATCTAACTTTAAGGAAGGACTTTCAATTATTGAGTTCTTTATCTCAACGAATGGCGCCAGAAAGGGGCTTGCAGATACAGCACTTAAGACTGCAGAAGCAGGATACCTTACTCGTCGATTAGTTGATATTGCTCAGGATGTTGTTATCAACGAGGATGACTGTGGTACCATCAATGGTATTGAGCGAACCGCAATGAAAGATGGAGATGAGATTGTTGAGTCCCTCTCTGATCGAATTGTTGGTCGATATACCTTGGAAAAGGTCTTTCATCCTATAACTGGTGAACTCATTCTTGATGTTAATAATGAAATAACTGCGGCAAAAGCCGTTGAGATTGAAGAGTCGGGTATTGAAGCTGTTCTCATTAGAACCGTATTGACTTGTGAAGCAAGACACGGGGTTTGTAGAAAATGCTACGGTAGAAACCTGGCAACAAATAGACCTGTTGATATTGGTGAAGCTGTCGGAATTATTGCAGCACAATCTATTGGACAACCGGGCACTCAGCTTACCATGAGAACCTTCCATATTGGTGGAACGGCAACGAGCGGTGCTGAAGAAAACCGTCTTACCTTCCACTATCCTGTAGTGATTAATGAGCTTTCAGGAACGTTGGTTGAGTCTTATGATGGGTCTGTATTGTTTACAAGAAAAGGGTTTATCTTCTACTCTCGTGTACTCGCTGAGTATTCAGTAGAGGGGAAGAAGGTTTTAGTCAATCATGATGATAAAGTTGTTGTCGGCTCTGAACTATTTAAAGAAAACACCAAAACAATGATTGAGTCTACCCAAATGGGTATTGTAAAAATTGTCGGCTCTATGCTGTATATTGTTGCACCAGAGCAACGAATCGATGTGAGAAACGGGTCAGAACTTAAAGTTGAAAAAGGAGCCTATGTTCCAGCAAATTCTACTGTAGTACTCTTTGATCCTTTCAGTGAACCGATCATTGCCGAATATGAAGGAAAGGTTCACTTTATTGATATCAAGCTTGGGACTACACTCAAAGAAGAGGTCAACGTAGAAACTGGAAGTATTGAGAAAAAGATAACTGATCATATCAGTGAAACATTACAACCACGAATCGCATTGATGTCTGATGACGGAGAAACCCTTGCAACTTACTTCCTTCCTGCAGCATCCTATTTGAATGTTGAAAATGGGGTTGAGGTTAAAAAAGGTCGAATTCTTGCTAAGATTCTCAAAGAGAGTGTCAAGACTAAGGATATTACCGGAGGTTTGCCTCGTGTTGGAGAATTGTTCGAGGCGAGAAGACCGAAGAATCCTTCGATTCTGGCTCAGGTAGAAGGTGTTGTGCGGTTTGGTGCTGTAGTGAAAGGTAAGCGTGTTGTTCTGGTTGAAGATGACTATGGCAATGAATTCAAACACCTAGTACCCATGAGCAAGCATATGCTCGTACGTGATGGTGACCGGGTAGAAGCGGCAGAACGGTTGTGTGATGGACCAATCGATCCACATGATATCCTTGATATTCTTGGAGAAAATGCACTTCAATCGTTCCTTCTGGATGAAGTTCAGGAAGTGTATCGTCTACAGGGTGTAGATATTAATGACAAGCATCTTGGAGTTGTGGTCCGGCAAATGTTGCGGAAGGTTGAAGTTATCCGTGTAGGTGATACAGGGTTTATTCATGGACAGCAGGTTGATAAATATCGATTCCACGAAGAAAATGCACGAGTTATAGCAGAAGGTGGACAGCCGGCAGACGCTCGTCCGATGCTTCTTGGTATTACCCGAGCTTCCTTGAGTATTGACTCCTTCATATCGGCTGCATCGTTCCAGGAGACCACCAAGGTCTTGACAAATGCTGCGATAGCTGGTAGTAGAGATGTGTTGCGCGGGCTCAAAGAGAATGTCATTATCGGCCACCTGATTCCTGCCGGTACTGGTATGAAGAGATACCGGAATATCAGGGTGAAGGAAGATAATCCAATTGATCTTGGTGAGAAAGTTCAATCTCTCATGGGTTCGAAAAAGATAAGTATGTTCGATGAAGATGAAGATTTTGATTCGGACTACGTCGAAGAAATGATATCCGAAGGTGAAACCTCCGAAGATGATGGAGATGAGGAATAGTATTTCTCATCTCATGGTCTGAATGAGTGATAGGTTTTACATGCTGACTTTGGAGATAAGCATACATAAGGGATGGCGGTAGGCCGTCCCCCTCGGTTGCTTCTTACTAGGAAGTGACCGTTACGAAGATAAAGGGAGAGTATCGAAAGATGCCAACTATTAACCAATTAATACGTAAAGGTCGGACAACCTTGGTTCATAAAACCAAATCTCCTGCTTTGCAGGGGTGTCCTCAGAAGCGTGGCGTTTGTACAAGAGTTATGACCGTCACACCGAAAAAGCCAAACTCTGCTTTAAGAAAGGTTGCGAGGGTACGCCTCTCCAATGGTATTGAAGTTACTGCCTATATTCCTGGCGTTGGACACAACCTTCAGGAGCACTCTGTTGTGCTTATGCGCGGCGGAAGAGTTAAGGACCTTCCTGGTGTTCGTTACCACATTGTTCGTGGTGCTAAGGACACACTTGGAGTCAATGATCGAAAGAGAAGCCGTTCCAAATATGGTACGAAGAAGCCAAAGGCTTAAGGGAGGTAGAAAATGGCAAGAAGAACAGTTGCTCCAGTACGTGAAATTCTCCCTGACGCCGTCTACAATAGTGTTATGGTGGAAAAGTTTATTCGTCGTATGATGGTTGATGGGAAAAAATCAATCAGCACGAAGATTATCTACGATGCACTCTCTGTTGTTGGTGATAAAAGTGGCGAAAACCCACTGGAAATGTTCGTTAAGGCACTTGAAAATGTGAAGCCTGTGGTCGAGGTAAAATCGAGACGAGTCGGTGGTGCTACATATCAGGTTCCTGTTGAGATTAAGGACAATAGAAGAGAAGCTCTAGCAATGCGTTGGATTATCACTGCAGCTCGTTCAAGAAACGGTAAGTCTATGAGTGAAAAGCTCTCTGCTGAGTTGCTCGATGCGGTAGCCAATACAGGTGCTGCCTTCAAGAAGAAGGAAGACACCCATAGAATGGCCGAAGCAAATAAGGCTTTCTCATCTCACAATAGATAAAATCAGTAGTGAAATGATTGATGGGACGCCAGTAATGCGGCGTCCTCATTAATTTTTTTAGAATAGCATGCAAATCGTAGCAAGGTGTTGACACAAATATCTAAACCCTCTATATTTGCAAAGGTGTCCATTTTCATGGGGTTACCTGTGAGTAATGGATGCAGAAAGGGCCAAACCGATCGTCTGGATGTACTATAGATGGTAAGGTGGTTCCAGTTTGCAGACTTTTTTTTGAAATCTGTACTATGTCGGTAGGCGTTGAACGACTTATCGACCTCTGGATCCCCCTTCTTTCTAGCGTAAATCCATCAGTCAGTTTGTCTCATTATTTGAAAGGTAAAGGCGTCTTGCCTTTA
>CAZTUL010000031.1:0-26860 GCA_964616275.1 uncultured Spirochaetaceae bacterium
ATTAAATCTAGTGACTAAGTTACCGTTTAATCGAGAGTTTTCAAAAATTCAGCATAAGCATCGGCATCAAGAAGCTCCTCAAGTGCCTTTACGTCAAAATCCTTAAGCGTATAGAGGTGATTTGCATATGAATCTTCGTTAATGAGCTCCGGAGAACTCTCAAGATCATCATTGATTGAATCAACGGTTCCCGCAATCGGGTTATAAATTGCACTCGCAGCCTTCACCGATTCAATATTGGCAATCTCATCGTTTGCATCGAACTCGTCTCCAACTGGAGGAAATTCAACATACACCACCTCACCTAACGTATCTTGCGCATAATCGGTAATCCCTACATAGGCAATATCACCCTCTACTCGAACCCACTCATGATCTTTTGAATACCGTAAATCCGCAGGAATTTTACTCATAGCATGCTCCTTCATTTTCTGTTATCTGTTAAGCACCATACTCCCGCAATGCTGCCAGGTCAAGCTCAGAATAGAGCACAAATGCATCCAACAATTTCTGGACCCGCTGTGTTGCCTCGGCTATGGCTTTGGGATCGGTTTCGTACTTTGCTCTGCTTAGCTGCCCTGCTCTTGCACCCTTAGAGATGGTTGCAGGTTTCGTATGCGACAACACCAATTTGATTATCGATGCAATCTCATTCATCTCTTCCACTCCCATACCGAGGGTAGTAACTGCTGGAGTTCCCACCCGCAAACCACTGGTATACCATGGACCATTAGGATCAAATGGTAGGGCGTTTCTATTCAATGTAACTCCGCATTCGCGAAGTGCACTCTCTGCTTGACGACCGTTTAATCCAAATTCCCGGACATCGAGAAGCATCAGATGGTTATCTGTTCCATCAGTAGCCACGCGAATCCCTTCTGCCATACACGCTGCCGCAAGTGCCTGAGCATTTTTTACTATCTGCTGGGCATATACTTGGAACGATGCATCTAAAGCTTCGGTGAAGGAAACAGCCTTCGCAGCCATAACATGTGGTAAAGGCCCACCAATCACAAGTGGGCACCCCTTATCGACCGCCTCGGCAAACTCCTGCTTACAAAGGATCATACCACCGCGAGGACCTCGTAACGTCTTATGCGTAGTGGTAGTTACTACATCTGCCCATAATACCGGGTTATATCTATCTGTCATAACCTTTCCAGCAACCAATCCCGCAAAGTGAGCCATATCTACCATAAACACAGCTCCAACAGCATGGGCAATTTCACTCATTCGCTTAAAATCGATGAGTCGAGGGTATGCACTATACCCTGCAAGGAGTATAAGAGGACGCACCTCATGTGCCTGTTTCTCAATAGCATCATAATCGAGCAATCCCGATGCCTCATCTACCGTATAGGTATATGCATCGAACATCTGTGCCGATACATTTTGTCTATACCCATGGGTTAAGTGTCCACCTGAATAATAATCGAGACCTAACAGTCGCTGATTTCCAATTTCTTTCCGGAGTGTATCCCACTGCTCTCGTGACAGATCACTTGGATTCGTAATACCAATCTTCTCGAGTGCAGGAACTTGAACACGAGTATTTAGGATTGCCCAGTAGGCAACAAGATTAGCATCGGCACCACTATGAGGTTGTACGTACGCATGCTCTGCTCCGAAAAGTTCACAAGCCTGTTTGCATGCATAATCTTCAATGGCATCTACATTGTCGCAACCAGCATAGAACCTATGATACGCAAACCCCTCAGCATATTTGTCGGTAAGGAGATTTCCCATCGCCAGTTGTGAAGGAAGACTTGAATAGTTCTCGCTCGCAATCAGCTTCAGGTGAGAACGTTGATCTGCAAGTTCCTGAACAATATGAGAAGCAACCAATGGGGAAACGGATGCGACTTGCTCTAAAGCAGCAAGATACGCTACAAAAGCACCATTTATCTGATCGATAGGTGTTTTCTTAAGATACGCCTGCAACAGTGGGGATTTGCTCATGGATGACTCCTTCTTGTTTAGAAACATTTCTGTTGCATTGTGCCTCCAATATGAGCCTCATGTCAATAAATGCAACAACAAATACCGGCTTGTCATGCAACAGAGCAATCGATACACTGGATACTCAAACACAAAGGAGTACAGGTTTATGACTCAAGAGAGAGAACGACTGGGAAGCCGTCTGGGCTTTATTTTTCTTTCGGCCGGATGTGCTATCGGTCTAGGCAATGTATGGAGATTTCCATTTATTACCGGACAATATGGAGGGGCGGCTTTTGTCATTCTCTATATTATATTTCTTCTGATTTTTGGACTTCCCATTATGGTGATGGAATTCTCCATAGGACGAGCTTCACGACAGAACATCGGCATAGCCATGAAGACATTGGAACCAAAAGGTTCTAAGTGGCACATCTATGGACCGTTGGCAATTGGAGGAAACTATGTCCTCATGATGTTCTATACTACGGTTAGCGGTTGGTTGTTTGCCTACTTCTTTGGAATGGCGAAGGGCGATTTCTCAGGACTCTCTCCCGATGCTGTCGGGGCCTATTTTGGAGGATTGCTGAGCAATCCAGTATCCATGACTATGTGGATGGTTTTGGCCACACTTTTGGGACTTGGTATTTGTGCCATCGGTCTACAAAAAGGAGTGGAAAAGATAACCAAGTATATGATGAGTGCCTTGTTACTGGTAATGTTGGTCTTGGTGATTAAGTCAGTAACACTTCCAGGTGCTAAAGAAGGCCTAAAATTTTACCTCTTACCAGACTTTTCCCGTCTCCATGAAGCAGGCTTTTGGAGCGCAGTGTATGCAGCTATGGGACAAGCTTTCTTCACTTTGAGTCTTGGTATTGGAAGTATGGCAATATTCGGTAGCTATATAGATAAATCCAGAACGCTCACTGGCGAATCTATTAACATAGTCGCTCTTGACACTTTTGTCGCTTTAATGAGTGGGCTCATTATATTCCCAGCCTCTTTCGCATTCAATGTTGCACCCGATGCAGGCCCTTCGCTCATTTTCATCACATTGCCTAATATTTTTAATGCAATGTCGGGAGGCCGGTTGTGGGGTACGCTTTTCTTCGTATTTATGAGCTTTGCAGCACTTTCAACTCTCGTGGCTGTGTTTGAAAATATCGTAAGCTACTGGATGGATGTAAAGGGATGGTCACGGAAAAAAGCTGTCGGTATAAATATCGTAGCAATTATCATTCTTTCGTTGCCCTGTGTTCTTGGATTCAATGTGCTTGCTGGATTCCAACCTCTCGGCCCCGGCTCCGGAGTTCTTGATCTGGAAGATTTTATTGTGAGTTCAACATTGTTACCGCTCGGTTCGTTAGTATTTCTCCTCTTCTGCTGCTCGAAGCGGGGATGGGGATGGAAGAATTTTATTGCAGAAGCCGATACCGGGATTGGAATTAAGTTCCCACAATGGGCAAGAAAGTATGTTACCTACATATTACCTGCATTGGTGCTTTTCGTCTTCTTTATGGGATACTGGAACATCTTTGCTCCCCTGCTGCGAGGATAGTTGATAGGTAGAACCTGGTACAAGATTGATAGAGCGACCACTGAAAATAGTGGTCGTTTTTCGCTTACTGCAATAAAATTGAGTACTAACCGTTCAGTTGACAAAATATCTACCATTTTCTACAATTCACAAGTCCTGTCCCAAGCATGGGATACACACTATCGGAGGTTTTGTGGCTAAAGAAGAAGCTATTGAAGTAGAAGGCGTAGTGCGTGAAGCACTTCCCAACACTATGTTCCGTGTGGAACTACCTAATGGACACGTTATACTTGCCCATCTATCCGGCAAGATGCGTAAGCACTACATTAGAATCGTCCCAGGTGATACTGTTCGTGTAGCACTGTCTCCCTACGATCTTACTCGTGGACGTATTATCTATAGAGAACGCTAAAATCTCTCTACTAGGTTAGTTCTACCTCCCCCGCTGTAATATAATCCATACCGCACCTGTTCCCCCCTCCGCTGGTGGAGGGTTTCCGTATGCTCGAACCAATGGAGAGTTTTTTAACAATTCCTCAACTACATCCCGTAGCACTGAACGACCTTCCCGTGAGTGAAGTCCTCTCCCATGCACAATACGAACCTTTTGTAATCGTTTTGAGACCGAATCCTGTAAAAATTCGGAAACAAGCTTACGAGCTTCGTCTCCAGTGATCCCATGTAAATCGAGTTCTGCTTGTGGTTTTTTTGATTTTAACGTACCGAGAGATGCCTTTCCTGTACCATATCCAAAGCGACCAGGGGTGAGTTCTCCCTGACGAAGACTCGCCTCTTTTTCCTTCATCATACGAGAAAAGCGGCTATCTTCAGCCGCTTTCTTTCCTTCGGGAGTTGCTTCCCACTGTTCAAGGATATCCTTAAAATCCATCTAGACCTCTCGAACATCAAGAACTTCGATCACCAACGGCTTAATTAAATCAACAGCCTTTCCTACCGTTATTCCCTGCATTTTTATGGTGCAGACGGCATTTGAGGAATCTGTTCCCATGAAAGTTCCGAATGCAATGATGTCTACTCCATTCGAAGAAAGTATATTGGAGATTTCGGCGATAGCTCCCGGCTTATCTTCAACAAGAAAGCTCATCCTTACTCCATAGTGTCGAGCACCGAACAGCTCCAGTAGAATTTTGAACAAATCACTCTTGGAAATAATACCAATCAGTTTACCATCCTCCAAAACCGGAAGACTCGACAAATCCTGATCAACCATTAACCGGGCAGCTTCTTCTACAGTTGTATCCTTGGTAATAGTAACAACATCCCGTACCATGAGCTTTTTCACGGTCAATTGACTGAGTAAGTAGGCCATCTCATGGATTGAAAGTGAACTCACTGGAGAGGGAGAAGCATACAAAATATCTTTTTCGGAAATAATACCGACAAGTTTACGTTCTTTATCCAACACTGGCAAGCGATGCACTTTTTCCCGCTTCATTAATGCAGAAGCTTCAGCAACTGACATATCGGGACTCGCCGTAACCGGGTTTCGCGTCATGCGTCTTTCAATTATCATCTCAACCTCCACCAATACACAGTCATCGAAATCTATGTAATTGTATCCCAGAGCGTGAGGAATTTCCAGCAATAATGGGAGTCACCTCATTCGCCGAGATATGCAGCCTTCACTTTATCGTTAGCAAGCAGGTTCGCACTTATATCATCAAGAACAATTCTACCATTCTCCATAACATAACCCTGCTTAGATGACTTCAATGCCATAAGAGCATTCTGTTCTACGAGAAAGACGGTAACTTGTTCCTCTCTGTTGATAATTGCAATCTTTTCAAAGATATCCTGAATAATAAGTGGGGCCAATCCCAAGCCAGGCTCATCCAGCAAAAGAAGTCGCGGAGAGCTCATGAGGGCACGTGCAATAGCCATCATCTGTTGTTCACCGCCACTCAACGATCGAGTTTTCTGTCTTCTCCGTGCACCTAGAATAGGAAAAAAATCATACATCTCTTCCTTCTTCTTCGCAATTTTCTGGTCATCACGAACAAGATAGGCTCCCATATCAAGGTTCTCTTCAACAGTCATATCGGCAAAAACACGACGCCCTTCTGGAACGAGTGATACCCCGAGACCCGCAATCTGATCAGTTCTTAAAGAACCGGTTTGTGCCTGGAATTTCCTGCCAAAAAAAGGAAACCGCTGTTTCTGGCTAACTATACCGGCTTCGGCAATAGACTTTCCTTTATACGTAATAGATCCAGTGGTGATCGGCTCCAGTCCGACAATAGCCTTAAGAAGGGTACTCTTTCCTGCTCCGTTTGCCCCGATGAGAC
Organism: uncultured Spirochaetaceae bacterium; assembly: GCA_964616275.1. GTDB lineage: Bacteria > Spirochaetota > Spirochaetia > Sphaerochaetales > Sphaerochaetaceae > CAYZJV01. Next base: position 5,782 of record CAZTUL010000031.1, read on the forward strand.
AAACAATATCTCCCTCATCAACACGAACACTCACCTCTTTCAGTGCCTTAATATTTCCATACGAGACACTAATTGAATCTATCGACAATAATTCACTCATGCTTCTTCCTTCCCAAGATACGCCTCAATTACTTTTGGATTGTTACGAATTTCAGCCGGAGTTCCCTGTGCAATATTCTGGCCATAGTTGAGTACTGTAATTGTATCGCAAATATTCATAACCAATTTCATGTCATGTTCAATCAGAACCACAGTAATACCCAAATCTCGGATTCGTCTAATGGTCCTCATGAGAGAATCGGTTTCCATAGGATTCATCCCAGCTGCTGGTTCATCAAGAAAGAGAATCTGAGGGCTTGTAGCCATTGCTCGTGCAATTTCCAATTCACGTTGATGACCGTAAGGCAGATTTTTGGCTAGCTCATGTGCCAATGGAACAAGATTGAAAAAATCGAGCCATTTCATTGCTTTCTCATGCATCTCTTCGTACTCTTCACGTACTCTAAGATAGCTTCGTAATACGGCTCCAAACCGGCCGGCTGTGGGACTTTTACCCGTGGTGAAGTGCAAACCAACCATAACATTCTCTAGAACTGAAAGCTCTTTGAACAACCTGATATTTTGAAAGGTTCTCGCAATACCCATGCGGCATATTTTATTGGCACTCTTATTTGTAATATCCACACCTTTATAATGGACTTTACCTCCTGTAGGAGTATCAAGACCAGTCATGTTATTAAACAAGGTGGTTTTACCCGCACCGTTCGGGCCAATCAGCCCTGTAATAAGACCTTCTCGAACCTGGAAGTCTACTTCACTAACTGCTATAACACCACCATAGGCACGGGTGAGTTTGGTTGTTTCCAATAAAATCATGAACGCCCCCTTCTACTGAGAAAACGCCGAGGAGCGCTTCGCTGTTCACGACCAAGAATCCCCTGTGGACGCCAGATCATCATGACTACCAAGATAAAACCAAACAACACCTGTTTGAATTGAGGAGGAATAACATTGGAAAGACCAACTAACTGAGGAAAATAGGAAATGAACTGAATGAGGAATGCTCCAAGAATTACCGCCTTAAAATTACCCATTCCTCCCAGAACTACCATACACAGTACCATAATTGATACCATGAAGGTGAATGCACCTGGAGTAACAGAAAGTATGAAAACGGCTTGCAGACTACCAGCAACTCCGGCGACAGCTGCTCCCAGAACGAAAGCCCATACTTTATAGCTTGTGGTATTTATTCCCATGGAAGATGATGCAATTTCGTCTTCTCGGATGGCTTCTAAAGCACGCCCTATTCTCGATTTCGCCAATCGCTCAAACAGGAGATAGGCAATCAGAACGATTACCCACACCATGACAATAAAACCCCACTTGGTATAGGGATTTACTCGCATAGAGAATAGCGTAACCATTGGAATTCGCTGAATTCCCATAGGACCATTAGTCAAACTGTCCCAGTTGTTGAGAATGTTTCGTACAATTTCCCCAAAACCTAATGTCGCGATTGCAAGGTAATCTCCTTTCAACCGTAACGTAGGCAATCCAATAAGCAGTCCAAATAACCCCGAAAGAATAATTGCAGCGGGAATCGTTGCCCAGAAGCTCCAGCCGAAGGTCGTTGAAAGTATCGCTGTCGCATAGCTGCCTATAGCGAAGAAACCGGCTTGAGTGAGAGAAAGCAAACCGACATATCCCGTTATCAGATTCTGTCCTATTGCCATAAGTGCATAGATACCGGTGTAAATAAGTATTAGTAGAATAAAGTTAACCATTACACTTTCTCCTTTTCTACCTTACCAAGCAACCCCTCTGGTTTTAGCAGTAGGATAAGGATGAGAGCAACAAAAGCGATTGTATCGCGTAATCCATACGGGATTCCAAGCAGTGCTACTCCGAACGTCTCTAAGAGGCCGAGAAGTATACCTCCAAGCATAGCTCCTGAAATATTTCCAATACCACCAACAACAGCAGCAACGAAAGCCTTCAGCCCCGTCATAGTTCCCATTGACGGGTAAACCTTGATTTCGAGGGCAATGAGAAATCCAGCAGTTGCAGCTAGTGCAGATCCGATTGCAAATGTAATTGAAATTATCTTATCGGCCTCTATCCCCATAAGCTTAGCGGTATCTTGATCCAGGCTCGTTGCACGCATTGCCTTACCAACTCGACTTCGGTCAACAAACAATTTTAATGAAATCATCATAACAACTACTACTATGAGAATAAGAATCTGATGAGGAGTAATTGACACACCTCCAATATGTAATGGGGTGTTATCAAATGGATATTCAAGCTTTCTTGATCGAGTGCCCCACATCCAGGCTGCCATATTGCTTAATATAAAGGAGACTCCGATTGCGGAGAGGAGGGGTGCGAGTCTTGTCGCCTTTCGCAAAGGTTTATAAGCAACTCGTTCAATAATCATCCCAAGTCCAGCACTAAAGATCATACCGGCAATCATCGCAATAAAAAATGCGACTAATGTCCATGGTCCCAAGGTCTGACCCCGAATGAGGTTAAAAGTAAAAAGTCCAAGATAGGAACCAATCATAAGTATGTCACCATGAGCAAAGTTGATGAACTTGAGAATACCGTATACCATCGTATAACCGAGGGCGATGAGCGCGTAGATTCCACCAAGTGTCATGCCATTCATCAGGTGTTGAAAAAATTCAGCAATAGATCCCACTTTAGGCTCCTTAAAAAAATCAGACCTCCACGACGACGCGGAGGTCTGCGTGTCGACGATGTCACAGTATCATATGTGCCGCCGACGATGCAATAAAAGGTATCAATACCCCATAACAAGAGACCCATAGGCCAATCTATGTTCTCGTCACTTGCTAAGGAAACAAACTACGTATGGCAATACCAATTATCTGGTACTGCCATACAGTTCAGGTTCATTTTTAGTCAACCTTCACCAATCCGCCATCAACAACTGTATAGGCTCCAAGGTACTTGGGAGTGGTTCCTTCAACTTTGTAAACACCCTGGTATGCAACCAGATCACCATTTTCAGCAAAATTGATTAATCCAGTTACTCCGGGGAAGTCTTTTATTGAAGCAAATGCATCGCGGACAGCTTTTCGTTCCATTTTGCCTGTCTCTGCATAGACTTTTTCAAGTGCATCAAAGAGAATATACGCTGCATCATATGCATTCGTAGCAAAAGAATCGGGTGCAAATCCCCACTTCTCAGTATACTTTGCTACAAAGTTCTTATAGGACTCAGACTCTTCAACCTGTGTAGGACCAACATACAGCACACCGTCGGTATAATCACCAGCAAGATCATAGATCTCAGGATTTGAGAAACCATCACTCGAAACGAAAGGAATGGTAATACCTAACTGACTGGCCTGCTCAAGTATCTGAGCCATTTCAGCGGTATAGTTTGGAATGTAGATTGCATCTGGATCAGCAGCTCTAATCTTGGTCAACTGGGTTTTAAAATCTTTGTCCCCAATTTGTCCAGTCTCGGCAATGGTTACTTTTCCACCTCGGCTTTCAAAGCTTGCTTTGGTTCCTTCATAGAGACCTTGGCTATAGTCATTCTTGATATACAGGACACCAAGTTCACGAACGCCAAGTTCTTCATAGAAGTAATGCCCTGAGACATCACCCTGAAGACCATCGCTAGCAACAGTTCTGAAGACATAATCTCCGATTTCAGTGATATCCTTATGCGTTCCGGAAGGAGTTACCATAACAATACCTTCGGCCTGAACACGTTCACCAACTGCAAAAGAGACACCTGTGAAGACTGGACCAATAAGAGCTACAACTTTATCTGAACTGGAAAGCTTTTCAATTCCAGCAAGTCCTTTCTGAGGATCGCCTTCGGAGTCTTCGATAATTAACTCTATGGGAATGTTTCCTGCAATTCCGCCAGTAGCATTCTTCTCTTCAATAGCTACAAGAGCTCCCTTTGAAATAAGGTTGCCATAGTTAGCGTAATCACCAGTCATAGGGCCGATAAACCCAACTTTCACAGAACTAGGAGCACTCGCAGGCTTTGCAGCTACGGTAGCTGCCGGAGCGGCTGTTGCACTAGGGGTGCTTGCAGCTTCCTTTTTGCTGCAACCAACAAAAACGGCTAAGACTGCCACTACCGCTATGATTATAGCTACAGCCAATACTTTTTTCTTCATACATACCTCCTGTATGGTTGCTCACTTGCTAATTCCAGACATTCTCCCCAAAAAAGCAATAATTAAGCAATTAAGTAAAGTTAAAGGAATTATATACATAAATCAGTATAATTATTCAATACTCTTCCACGTTTATTGAACATATTCCCTATAAGGTGTGAAGATACATAGTTTTTTTACAAACGTGAATACTTTACTGAAGAAATTTTCAGAACCTTCCTTGGCAGAGGAGTTGTTGACCAAATGCTCCCATATCCCCTATTATCACAAACACTTCGCTCCGATAGCTCAGCTGGATAGAGCACTTCCCTCCTAAGGAAGGGGTCGCGCGTTCGAATCGCGCTCGGGGTACCATAACGGGTCTTGCGAGAATTCTTGCAAGACCCTCTTTTTGGTGTTGTCTCATTGTAAAATTTGTAAAAATATGTCAGTGTGTCTTGAAAAATGTCAGGAGTAATTATGTCCCAATCACGTCGCCTGAAGTCGGGTGACCGTCCATATACGATAATTTCAAAATTTCCGTTCTATTATGGATGGATAATACTTATTGTCGGTTCTCTTGGCGTCATTGCCAGCGTACCAGGACAAACAATGGGTGTCTCGGTTTTTACCGACCATATCATGGAAGCACTTGGATTATCACGCGTAGGAATTTCCAGTGCGTACATGATTGGCACCCTCGCAAGCAGTCTCATAATCCCTTATGCTGGAATTCTCTATGATAGATGGGGAGCTAGAATAACTGCCTCCATTGCTGCATTCTTCCTCAGCGTTTTTTTACTTCTATTAGCAAATTCCCCAACAGTATCTTCTTTAATTACCGGTGTATTAGGTGTTGGTACTACTGCTATTGCCTTTGTGGTAGTAGTCGTGGGATTTTTCGGTATACGGTTTTTTGGTCAGGGAATCCTTACCCTTGTTTCTCGTGGAATGGTCGCCCGTTGGTTCGGTCCTCGCAGAGGCTTGGTCGTCGGCATTATGGGATTGCTTACCTCATTCGGGTTTTCCTATGCACCGCAACCATTGCAATCACTCATTACTCATTTTGGGTGGCGCGGAGCTCTCATTCTACTTGCCATAATTCTTGGATGTATTTTTCTACCCCTTGTAATCCTTACATTTCGTTCTGATCCCTCATCGTGTGCCTTAGAAATTGAACAGGGGTTATCTGAACCAAAGAAAAAGCGATCATCACAGTCACAGGATGCTTCTGTAGAGAAAAACGTAGCTGAAGCCAGAAGAGACCCCGCGTATTGGGTTATACTTGGATTACTAGGTTATTGGGCTCTCTATAATACTGCTTTTACGTTTCACATTGTGTCAATCTACAGTGAGGTAGGTTTGACTGCCTCAGAGGCAGTAAAGATATTCCTTCCTATTTCGGTCGTTACCGTTCTTGCCCGGTTCATAGGTAGTTATGTAAGTGATCGCGTCTCAATAAAAAACATCTATATTGCATTTACCATTGCTTCCATGGTCTCATCTGCATCGCTTATGCTTTTACACTCCCCCATTGGACGGAGTCTTACCATCGTGAGTTACGGAATCAGTACGGGACTTTTCGGTATGCTGAACATTGTGACCTGGCCAAAACTGTACGGGAGAAAACACCTCGGAGCCATTAGCGGCTTTGCAATGTCTATTGTTGTAGCGGGAAGTGCCGTCGGACCATGGTTTTTCAGCCTTGCGTATCGATTTACCGGATCATATGGAAGTGCCGGGTTTATTGGATTTTTAGTGGCCTCTGCTTTTCTTGTTGCAACTATCTTTATCAAATTCAAGCAAAACACAGAACCGGTATTGAACTCTCAGACATAATCACTCTATACATTATTCGAATCTGCTCTTTCGACTTGTATATATTGAAAGCATAATCATAGCTATAAGGGTGAATACAAAAGGAATGGTCAGGATAAAATCGGCAGGAATATCCCACGCTCCCTGAGCATAATTCGAGAAAGCATCGGCAAACCCGAATATGAATGCTGCAAACAACAAACCAAAAGGACGCTTCCTACCTAAAAATATTACTACGAGAGCAATCCACCCCTTTCCGCTGGTAATATTCGGAACAAAAGCACCAAGATTTAGGGTGAGAATGGCACCGGCAAGTGCACAGGTGAATCCAGAAATTAAGAAAGCAATGAATCTGTAACGTGCCGGGGATAACCCCAAGGAGACCAGAGTCTCCTCATGCAGCCCCGCCGCTCGTAACCGAAAACCGAAGGGGGTCCTATACAGCAGCCAGGCACAGCACGCCAAAAGTATCCAGCTCACATACACCAGAAGATGATGTCCATTCAGGAGTGTGCTTATACCGGGTATTACACGTAATAGGGGAATATCAACCTGAGGAAGATTTCCCAGTTCAGGGAAAACCACGACACCCTTATTATTGAAAAGCTTAAAAGAGAGTACCACTGTGAGCCCAGATGCAAATAAATTTGTGGCAAGTCCGGTAATGAATACATTGGATTTGAGATACAATGTAATAACACCAAGCAATGCTGCAAGAAGCACTGTGCTCACTATACCTAGCACTATCCCATACAGCATATTCCCAGTTGCATAGGTAAAAACAATTGAACTAAAGGCACCCATGAGCATAAGCCCTTCCAGTGCAATATTGAGCATCCCGGAAAGTTCGGTAAACAGACCACCCATCGCCGCAAGCAGCAGCGGGGTCATAATGGCAATGGAACTGCGAAACAACAGAATTACGACAGCACTCATAAGCGTACCCTCTTAGTTCCCAGTTGCTGTAATACGCTACTGGTAACAAGAAAAAAGACGAGAGCTTGTACAATAGAGGCGATTTCGAAGGTAACGTCGGAATGGAGCATTGCGTTTCTCGCTCCCGATTCAATATAAGCAAAGAAAAGTGCAGCGGGTATAACCGCAACTGGTTGAAATCGAGCTATGAGTGCTACAGCCAGTCCATTCCATCCCATCCCGGCAGAAAACTCTTTTACCGTCGCAAAATAGGTACCGAATATAACCATACCGCCACCGAGACCATACAATGCCCCGCTAAACACCATGGGCCATACCTGATACCAACCAGCCTGAATTCCCCCGTATCGTGCAAACATCGCATTGAGCCCGAACATACGAAGCTCATATCCACTTTTTGTTTTATAGAGATACAACTGTACAAGGACCACAGCAATAAGGGCTAAATAGAGTCCTGAACTTAAATTTGAAGGTTCAAGAATGCGAGAGAATTGAAAGCTCTCAGGAATCTTCTTAGTAGCAATAAGATTTGTCTCGGGATTCTTAAGTGGCCCAGCAACAAAATAATTAACTACAAGTATTACCATGTTTGATACCAGAAAAGTGGTAATCAATTCATTTGTATTCCACTTCATACGCAGAAAACCGGAAAAACCAGAGAGCAAACCGCCAATGACAGCACCGAGAATTAATGAAAAAATGGCTCCAACAATTCCCCAGGTAGAAAAAGTCAACGCACTCATAGTGGTAACAAAAGCACCTGCATAAATCTGACCCTCACCTCCAAGATTGAAACTTCCACCACGCATGGCAAGCGAAATTCCAAGCCCACCAAATATGAGAGGGATTGCAGTGTTAAGCATGTTGCCGAAATAGTAAGTACTTTGTACTGGACCAAGGAAAAAATAGTGTAGTGTTCGTCCAGGTGTTTTACTGAGCAACAATGACAGTATGATGATTGAGACAAGTGCTAATGAAAAAATCACAAGTGGTCCTATGGCAGAACGAAGCATGTAAGGATGTGTATGAATTTTGTCTGAGCGATTAACCATGAGAGTATTCCTTCTGACACGCTAGTCCCAACATATAGGAACCTAGTTCCTCCTTCGTCACGTGGTGTATCGCTTCACCGGAAATCAAAGCTGCAATTGAACCTCTATACAGAACCGCAATTCGATCAGCAAGTGAAAGAATCTCGTCCAGATTGCTAGATATAAGGAGAACTGCAGCTCCTCTATTTCGCAGTTCAATCATCCGTTCGTACACGAATCTGCCGCTTGCAACATCCAGACCCCATGTTGGCTCACTGAACACTATATAATCTCTGTACTGTTCTATCTCACGTGCGAGAACCACCTTCTGAATGTTTCCTCCAGAAAGCGTTCCCAATGGCATATGCGGAGAACCGGCAACAGAGAATTTCTGCAGCAACGATTCAGCATGTTCCCGCATTGCAGATTTTCTCAATACACCAAATCGAGAAAATTGTCTTCTTGAAGCAATTATAAGATTCTCTGCAACCGAGGCTCCAGAGGCACTTCCAACCTTTATTCGATCGGCAGGAACATATGCTAACCCGTCACGCCTTGCTCGACGAGTATCTCTTCGGGAAATATCAATTCTGTTGTGTTCAATATGCCCGGAGGAAATTGGAAGGAATCCACCCAGAACTGCCTCTAGAACTCCGAGTCCATTTCCGCTCACACCAGCAAAACCGAGAATCTCTCCACTATATGCAGTGAAAGAGACATTTTGCAAGAGCGGGCGCTCCTGATTCCGTTTTACGACCGAGATGGATTCACATGTGATTATTGGCCGCTTTTCCTTGGAATACGGCACCTTATTGACCTGTAATGAAATGCTTTGACCCATCATGAGCCGAGAAATTTCCCGTTCATCAATCTCTGATGTGATAAATTCACCAACCATCCGACCCTGACGCATTATAGCGACTCGATCGGAAAGGTTTTTGATCTCCTGAAGCTTATGTGTAATGAGAATAATAGATTTTCCGTTATCTGCGAGAGTTCGGAGGGTGGTGAATAATGGTACTATTTCCTGCTCTGTAAGTACCGCTGTAGGTTCATCAAGAATTAGAATATCAACATTGCGATAGAGCATCTTGATAATTTCAACCTGCTGTTTTTGTCCCACGGTGAGGGAAGTCACCTTATCTGAAGCTTCTATGGAAAAATGATGTTCCTTAATAACTGCATCTACTAATTGATCGGCACGTCTCAAATCATAGCCAAATCGAAATTTTCTTGGCTCCGAGCCAAGGGTTACATTCTGAGCCACAGTAAAATCTTCAATAAGCTTAAAATGCTGATGGACCATACCGATTCCTAACCGATTGGCATGCAATGGAGAAAGAATATGCTGCGAAACACCTTCAATATGAATAGAACCCGAATCTGGAACTTCTAATCCATACAACACTTTCATGAGCGTCGTCTTACCAGCTCCATTCTCACCGGCAAGACAAAGAATTTCCCCTCTCCTCAACGTAAGACTTACCCCGTCATTTGCCCTATTCCCAGTCTCGGGATAAACCTTCACAATTTCATGCATATGGGCAGCTACTTCCATGTGATGCAGCACTCCTTACGACACGTTACAGCTGTGGGAGCGTATACTCTACTGCTCCACTTCGAAGATCTTCCATAAAAGATTCAAATTTATCGCGAATTTCACTTGGTAAACTTTGTGCGTATAATGGATCATCGAAGAAGAATCCAAGATATCCCTCCTGCAATCCAACAATTGAAGCCTGCCCGTAATCAACTGAGCCAGCTCGTACGTCACCAAGAATCTCTTTCACCAGCTTTTTTTGCTCCATCGAGCCACTTCCCACAACAAACCCAGGTGCAGATTTATATTCATTAGTATTGTGGAACACAATATATGCTCCTTGATCCTGGGCTACTTTAAAGAGCCCCTGTGCAGCACCGCCTGCGATTACTGCGAATACATCCACACCGCTCGAAATCATACTTGAAGCTAGGTCGGCAGCCTTGTTGGCATCGAACCAGTTACCTACAACACGGAAGTCAATGGTGATTGAAGAATCAACCATGTGTGCACCTGCAAGAAAACCGGGAACCATATGTCGATTTAACAATGGATACTCCTGAGCTGCAATAAAACCAATCTTACGAGCTGCATTTGCATGTTCCATTGAACTGGTGGTCACCAAACCTGCAAGATATCCCAAATAGAGTGATTGCTCATACTGATTATAGAGATAGGTACGAATCTGACTGTTTCCCTCATAAAATGCATCGGTAATGATAAACTTTTGTTTAGGGAATTTTGCTCCCACACGTTCACATATTTCCGGAAGCGATGGATTAGAACCAAGCACGATATCATATTCGCCTGTAGCAACAAGCGATGTCAGTTGTTCCTCCCATTCTGCCTGATTGAATCCAGCTTCATAGATTTTCACTGTGACAGCGTCGTGTTCGGCAGCAAACTCTTCAGCTCCTTGAGCAAGAGCGGTATAGGGAGGACTCCCCGCCACAACACCGGTAATATACACCAATACAGAGAGCGACGGCTGTGATTCTGCTGCAGATTCTGTCCGACCTGCCGAGAATACCGATCCTGCAGCTATAATCATTGCACTCACAATGAGTACCACTATACGTAACTTTTTCATGGTATGACCCCTCCTATGCTCACCAATACATGGTGATTACGGTATACCGACTGTATCACAAGCCTCGTTCACGCTCCAGTGGTCGTGTACTAAACCATGTACAGCCTTAAGCATGAGTTCTACATGCTCATGTTCCCAAATATTTCGACCCATAGCAACACCCTTGCCGCCGGATTCAAGCGAATCATAAATTTCTTGAAAAATATTCCGGACGGAATCTGTTTTGCTGCCTCCAAGAATGAGTATAGGAACAGGACAACCCTCCACGACTTTGGCAAATGAAGATGGGTCCCCTGTATAATGGGTTTTAATGATGTCTGCACCAAGTTCAGCACCCATTCTAGCAACCATACCCACTGTTTCGGGATTAGTTACGGATGCCGGGTTCCCTCGTAGCGATCCATGCACCATAGCTTCAATCATGACAGGCAAACCAAGAGTATGACACCGATCAATAGCAAGAGATGCTTGTTTTATGAACTTCCCCTCAAGTTCATGTCCAAATTTAACAGTGAGTGCAGCAGCTGCAGCTCCGTATGAGATTGCGGTTTCAGGTTCGACCACCAACTCCTCTTCAAACTTACCACCCAAGATAGTGAACCCTCCGGTAAGTCGTAGAATCAACGAAGTTGTCCGATCCCATTCCGGAAGCGACGCAGAAACCATACCTTTTGTTGTAAGTATTGCATCCACCTTTTGTGCAACACATGATCCTACTATAGCTGAGGGATTTCTGATTCCTTCAATCGGACCAGCAATTGCTGCGTGATCCATGGCAATAACCACTGATCGCCCATCGTCCTTTCGGAAGATTGCATGTCTACGCAATTCAACTCCTGAATTCATTCGCCCCCCCTCTCCAACTCTCTTTAAGCTGCTCATATGTGTAGATAAATTGTCCAAATCGTTCAGTATACAATGCTGCTAATCGAGGATTTGGTTCAAAGCAGGTCTTCATCTGTACAAGATCCTCTGCAGCATGTGCAAATGAGGAATAATCACCAAGTGACGTTCTTGCGATAACCATATCACCAACAAGTTCAGCATCACTCACCTCAGGCACTGACACCGGAACTCCAGTAATATCAGCCTTCAACTGATTGAGTACAGTACTCTCAGAAGGCCCTCCCGTGACACGTAAAGCATTTACAGTTCCTCCCGACTCCTCCATTACCGCAATGACACTTCTTGCAGCAAAACAGGCTCCCTCTGCCACAGCTCTCAGTATATGCCCCTTTTCTGTGGTAAGCGAGAGCCCAGAAAAAACTCCTCGTGCATAGGGATTCCAAATAGGTGCCCGCTCTCCCTGCAGATAGGGAAGAAATATTAAGCCGTCACTTCCAGGAGATACCTTATGAATAAGATCATACATAGCTTCAAATGAGACATCCTGAAGTCCAAGCAGATCTTTAGCCCAGCTGATAGCCTTCCCAGTAGTGCTCATGATTCCCGATACATTATAATAGGGAGTGACTGGATGCAGATAGGTCATGAGTCGATTATCGGTAAGAGGTGCGTCAGTACATAAGTTAATCCCTTCGCTTGTTCCGAGACGGTCACATACCAGCCCTGGTTTTGTAACAGCACACCCGAGAATTGAGACAAAGAAATCTGGACCAGATGCAATAACTGGCACACCTTGAGGCAGCCCAAGGGCTTTGGCCGCAAGAGAAGTGACAGCTCCAATTTGCTCGCCAGGAGAACAGAACGAGGGAAACTTATCTGTATTGAGAGAAAACTGATTGAGAAGAGTTTCGGTCCAGTACCAACGCGTAGCGTCTGCCGCATGGAGGATTGTACGAGCTTCTCCTGTAAGAAGGTAATTTATAAATTCGAACGAAGAGAGAAACCAAAGACTTCGTTTATACGTAGAATAATCGTTTCGAACCATATGAAGCACTTGAGGAAGAACAAAACTTGCATCTACGAATTGCCCAAGGTATTGGGAAATTTCCTGTGCCTCAACAACAGCTCGTCTATCCAGCCATAGTCGAGCCTGACCAGATTCTGCATGAAGCAACGAATCTTCTATACGTGGCGTATCAAACACCGGAACTACGGTCGGCCCATTCCCACTCACAACCACCGCTCGAACTTCAGATACATTGACTAATTGACTGCACAGTAATTTCAACGCACGAGACCACTGATGAGGATCGGCTCCCAGTGCTCCCTTTTCGTCGTCAACGATATCAAGAGGTACTTTCGAGAGCTCGACAAGTTTTCCCTTCTCGTCAAACACTGCAGCTTTACAGGTCGTAGTACCCAGATCGATTGCTAATACCATCTACTCCCCCATGCATAATAAAATCCGATAGGTTGTACCTGAGAGTGCTAATTCAACTGCTTCAGTTACCTCTTCCATAGGATAAATTCGAGTGACAAGATCATCAACCACGACCTTTCGGTGAGCTAGAGCACATAAGGCGGTATAGAAATCATTTTGTTCTCTCCCCTCTGTTCCCGTAATCACAAACTCATTTCGATGAATAGTATTTAAATCCACAGGAGTAATGGGTTCATTACCATATGACGTATAAATATTGAGAGTTCCTCCTGGGCAAAGAACCCTCGCTGCAGATTTTACTGCATTCAGTGATGTTGTGGTAATAATTGCACCATCAACGCCATGTCCTCGGGTAAACTCCATAATAGCTGAAATAAGAGATTCCTCATTTGACCCATCTACCACATAATCTGCTCCCATGCTTCGAGCCGCCGATAGTCTTGCTGGAGTAATATCGCTCACAATCACACGAACTCCCATTGCAAGAGCAACTTTTACATGGAGAAGCCCCATAGTCCCAGCACCGGAAATAAATAAGGTATTCCCCAGAGAAACCTCCGTCTTGCGAATAGATCGAATACAACAGGCTAGCGGTTCAGTCAATGCAGCCTGATCTAAGGGAAGCGTTGAAGGAATGGTAAAAACCTGTTCTGGTTTTACTACTATGTACTCTGAAAAAGCTCCTAACACCCGTTGTCCAATGGAAAAACGATTCTCACAGAGATTTGACTTGCCAGTAAGACATGCCGGACACGCATGACACCGATTCACTAAATCAAGAACTACCGAATCGCCTATACTCACTTTAGTAAGCACCTTGCTTCCTACGGCTGCAATTATTCCACTAGCTTCGTGCCCTGGAACTATCGGATAGGAAATTTTTCGTTCTCCATCATAAAGTCTTTGTTCCAATGTACATATACCGCAATATGCTACACGTACCAAGATTTCATGATCGGAGGGCTGTGGAATTTCTTCTTCTCGGACTTCCATATTGTGCGGAGATGTTAGGTAGATACTCCTCATGTATGCCTCTCTTATTCAAGTTAGTATGCATCGATACTCAGGATACATTGAAAGTCTGTGACCCGTAAACCATTCTGTCAAGAGATTATGAGATGGCTGTGGAATACTATGCTGGCTAGTTTGAGTCTAACTAGGAATACTCTTTCTGAAGATATTCAACAGCCTCATATGGAAAATCTTTTTCCGCCTTTCTCTCAGCTAATTCAGCAAGGAGCACTTGGACATGCTCTGTTTGCGGGAGCATATAGTTAGATTCGCGAGTACAATCTTCAGCTAGAATTCTATTCGAAACCGCAAGCGCTTTAGCCAATTTTTCTCCAGGACCACCCTTTTGTTCAAGTGCTTTACATATAGCTTCCTGTGTAACTTTATTTTCTGCTACGGAAGCAAGTGCCGAACCCAAGGAATGGGATTTTTGTTCCTTTTCAGGATATCTATCAAACACAAGGTAAAGTGCATGTGAAGGACAAGCGTCCACACAAAGTCGACACCCATCTATACATTTTTCGAAATCTATCTGTCCTGTTTCTGTATCGGTTGCTCCTGTTGGACAAATAAACAAACAGAGACAATCTTTTGTACATAATGCTATATTTCGTGCTGCATGCATGGAGCTCCTCCTTAAGAAATCTGAACAAATCGAGACGATGGTGCTTTACAAATAGGACAGAGTGCTGGAACTTGCTTTGCAATCGCAATAAATCCACAGGCCTCACAAACATAGAGATTATTCTGTTCCAACAGAGCATCCCCCTGTTTTTCATACCGCCCCAAAATTGACTTATGAATCGAGGTTACCTTCTTACCCCATGTCATGCATCGCAGGGCTCCTCTGTCGCCCTCTTCTTTTGCAATTCGCTCCACCTCTGCATACCCTGAGCTGATATCCGAATCAATCAATCCTACCAGTTCTGAAAATGAATCAGCTTCTACTGGTGGTGACATTGTATTGAAATAATCTGAAAGCTGTGAAAATTGTGATGCGGCAACAGGCTTCATTTGCTTATCACATGCTTTTTCAAGGTTTGAACAAATCGCCGCTAATGCTCCATCACTGTAGATGATAGCTTTTCCCATGAGATCCCCCTTTATATATACATACACGTCTTATGCTACCATTGCTCGGTGATGTTGTCACCAATTCTTTCATTGACCACGTGTAACGTATCCAGTAGCTTATGAGCATAAAACAGAAACTAATTAAAGGAGGCCTACCATGGCTGTTACATTGTATAGCACACCAACCTGTGGATTTTGCCGGATGGCAAAGAGTTACCTTCAGAATAACAACATTCCCTATACCGAGTATAATGTTGCTTCAAACTCAGAAAAGGCACACGAAATGGTACGAAAATCGGGACAGATGGGAGTACCTGTATTGGATGTGAATGGGAAAATTATTGTAGGGTTTGATAAAGCTGCAATTGACCAGGCTCTTAAACGCTAACATTCATGCTGCAATAATTATAAATCGGCTGTTATCCCACCTAATACGAGAGATGACAGCCAGTTTTTTATTGCAAGAGTATTTGCTTTGCAGTGACCTCGTCAGTTATGAGTGTAGTGATGAGCCCACCAACTAATGAAGCGTGAATAGCTTTTGCTTTCTGCACACCATAGGCTACACCGACCCGTTCAGGAATTGTAAGGAAATCGTGAAAATCAACACCGATAATGCGATGATTGTATGAGATATCCATCCATTTCCCCTGTTCATCAAAACTGTACCCACACAAGTGGCCTACAGCACCTGCAGCTTGAATCTCTTTAGCCTCTTTGGGTGTGAGGAACCCTGCCCTAACCATAGAGCTTTGTGTTGGATCATTAGAACTTATGCCTACAAAGGCCAAATCGAGGCTCTTTGTTCTCATAAGAGCCTCTTGAATACCCGGCTCCTTCAGAAGCAGATCTTTCACCATGATGTTCTTCACCAATACGGGACATTGCAAGGGGAAATACTGTCCATGGATTCTCTTGGAAAATTCACGTGCAAGATCCGCACCATCGTACTGCGGAGAGGCTGCACCGAATCCGCCCATCAGCTGAACCACACTAGCATTTTTTATACGGTCATCTGGAAGCTGATGTACCATATGGTACAACGATGTCCCCCATGCTATGCCAATTCTGATGCCATCACGTAACACCACTGCAGTATGCTCTGCTGCCACAGCTCCAACTGCAGTATGTACAGGAATATCCTCATGTGAGGGAACAATTATTACCTGCTGCAGAGAGTAACTCTTTTTAAGCTTGTCTCCGAGAGCTGTTTCGTATGGAGAGCCATCTTGAATTTTAATCTGTACGATTCCCGTTTCTCTACACTTCCTCAACAGATTAGAAACAGTAGGTCGAGAGAGTCCGAATTCATGTGCTATCTGTTGTTGTGATTTTTCGTCAATATAATACCGGCGAGCAATCGATACGAGAAAATCCCTATCCCTTTGCACAATAACACCCCATTCACGATTCAAGCTATTACATCATATGATAGCATTGTCCTATACAAGACGATGCCGCCTCCATGAATGCTTCAGAGATAGTAGGGTGACCATGAATAGTTTCAGCAACTTCGTAAACGGTGAGTTCATGTCTCATTGCCAATGCAGCTTCATTGATAACCTCAGAAGCATACATACCAACACAGCAAACCCCTAAAATCTGCCCATATTTTTTTTCGGCAACCACTTTGACAAATCCCTCAGTCTCACCACCTGAAAGTGCTCTTCCATTTGCAGAGAGGGGGAACTTACCCACTACCGTTTCATACTTCTTTGCTGCTTCATTTTCAGAGAGCCCTACCGAAGCAACTTCAGGAATAGAATAGACTACCGACGGTACTATGTCTAGGTCGAATTTTTTCTTGGCATCAGTAACAATACGGGTATCGACACATGCATTATGTGCTACAGTCTCACCCATCTGGTACGCAGCGTGTGCAAGTAGTTTTCTTCCCGTTATATCACCAGCGGCATAAACTCCAGGCTCTGACGTCATACCAGTATCGTCAGTTAAAACTCTTCCTCGTTCAACTTCAATTTTCGATTTGTCATCAATGCAAGAAAGATTAGAAATTCTACCAACTGCAAGCAGAATCACATCTACGGTAATTGTAGTCCCATCCGTTAAGTGGACTTCGGCTTCATCGTTTTGTGTAGTAATCTTTTTAACAGCAGCATCTGTGTAGATGGTAATACCCCGCTTCTTCAGAGCGGCAGCAGTAATTTCGATGGCTTGGGAATCAAACATCGGCAGAATACTCGGTTGAGCTTCAACGACTGTGACCGCTGAACCAAAAGCTTGAAAAATTGAAGCAAATTCTATACCAATGACCCCACCGCCGATTACCGCTATACGTTTGGGAACATAATCAAGATCAAGGAACTGATCGCTATCCATGACCAATGGACTCTCTATTCCTTCAATTGGAATCTGAGAAGACAGAGAACCTGTTGCCAAGATAACCGCTCCCGCCTCCACAATCGTCCCATCTGCCAACTGAACAATCTTACCTTCCGTTAGGTGAGCACGTTGATTTTCAACCACTACCCCAGCGTGTTTCAGCAGACTTCTTACTCCTGCCGTTAACTTCTTAACAGTTTTATTTTTACCGGCAAGAGCCTTTTTCATATTCATACTCACTTGTGGGTCTCGCACTTCAATGCCCCGAGATTCAGCTTGGCTGAGCTCAAGAATAGTGTGTGCACTTTGAGCATAGAATTTTGTGGGGATGCACCCTCGATTAAGACAGGTACCTCCCACTTGCAGTTCTTCAGCTAGCAAAACCTCAGCACCAAGGCGTGCTGCCTTTATTGCAGCAATATATCCTGCAGGGCCACCGCCAATAACAACAATATCTTTCTTCAAAGTAGCCATTTAGACACTCCTTACACTAAAAGCTGTAATGGATTTTCGAGTAGATTCACCAGCGTCTGTAAGAACTGGGCAGATTCAGCACCATCGACCACGCGATGGTCGAAGCTAAGACTGAGTGTCATAATACTTCTCTCAACAAGTGATCCATTCACAAAGCGGGGAAGCTTTTCTATTGCACATACTCCGAGGATTCCTGCTTCCGGTGGATTGATAATGGG
Source organism: uncultured Spirochaetaceae bacterium (assembly GCA_964616275.1). GTDB lineage: Bacteria > Spirochaetota > Spirochaetia > Sphaerochaetales > Sphaerochaetaceae > CAYZJV01. The sequence goes on from CAZTUL010000031.1 coordinate 23,752, forward strand.
AGTGAATGATGTAATCCCATACATTCCCACATTTGATATGGAGAATGTCGAGCCCGTCAATTCATCGGGAGAAAGCTTACTGTCACGTGCTTTCTGTATAATCTCCTTCGTTTTCTCACTCAACGCAGAGAGTGTGAAAGAATCAGCATTTCGAAGGACAGGAACAAGAAGCCCCCGTTCTGTAGCAACAGCCATCCCGATATGTACCTCATTCTTGAAAATAAGTGCATCAGTATCGAATACAGAATTCATTCGAGGATGTTTTTTCAAGGCAATCGCGGCAGCTTTGATGATAAAATCATTTACCGATGCCTTGACTCCACTCTCTTCAAATATCGACTGCTTCAACTCAAGCAGACGCGTCATATCGGCCTTAATATCCTCGGAGACTGTTGGTATGGAGAGTACACTTTCCAGCATCCGCTTGCCAGTAATCTTCTGAATATTCGTAAGTGGTACACGAGTATCAGCAACTGGTACAGTATTGGCCAAATCACGAGAAAATATCTTTCCAGCGTGCCCGGATCCAGAAATTTGAGAAATATCAACCTGTCTGTCTTCTGCCATACGAGCTGCTAAAGGTGTAATACGCGGTGCAGAAGCAAGAACATCCTTCTCCAAAATTTCGCCTCTCTTGCCTGAAGGAGTAACAGTGGCTAAATCGATACCTTTCTCTGAAGCCACCCGTTTTGCAGCAGGAGTCGAAGGAATTTTCCCGGTACTTGCAGCAGCCTGTGAAGTATGCGGAATCTGTTCAGTCGCCGCCTTTTCACCAACTGATTCTACTGCTTCCACCGATTCTACAGACGAGGAAGTCTCTGTATTCTCTGGGATTGCATCACCTTTCTTGCCAATCCATGCGATAGGAAGAGTTACAGGTACCGTAGTTCCTTCAGGATATACCAGCTTCAATAAGGTTCCGCTCAAATCGGATTCAAGATCCATAGTAGATTTATCGGTCTCAATCTGGGCAATAATATCGCCCTCTTTAATCTGATCTCCCTCTTTCTTCAACCATTCAATGATGACACCCTCTTCCATTGCCATTCCGGTCTTTGGCATGATAATTGATTCAGCCATACACTCCTCCTAGAGCAGTTCTCGTACTGCAGCGATAATCTTTTCTTCAGTAGGAACAACCTGTGCTTCGAGTTGTGGATTATAGGGAATAGGGACATCCAAACCACCTAAGCGTTTTACTGGTGCATCTAGATAGAAGAACGCATCACTCTCAACTATGGTACTCGAAAGCTCACCTCCGAAACCACCCGTCTGACAAGCCTCGTGCACAATCAGCACACGACCAGTCTTTTTTGCCGATTTAATAAGGGTTTCTTTATCGAGGGGAACAAGGGTGCGAATATCTATTACTTCAATATTTGCTTCACCAGATTCGGCAAACTGCTCGGCTACGGTCAGACATCGCTGTACCATACGCCCGTAAGTGATAATGGTTAAATCTGTTCCTTCACGCTTGACGTCGGCCACTCCAAGCGGAATGGTATAGGTTTCTTCAACCTCTGGAACTGGTCCTTTTACCCGGTACAAAAGTTTCTGCTCAATGAAGACCACAGGATTGTTGTCGTGAATTGCAGCTTTAAGTAATCCTTTTGCATCGTAGGGAGTTGATGGAATTACCACCTTTAATCCAGGTATGTGTGCCACAAGAGCCTCTAAGCTCTGACTATGCTGTTCTGCTGCTCCGGTACCAGATCCTCCGGGCGTTCGAAGTACCATGGGCACTGAACCTTGTCCTCCGAATTGGAATCTATTCTTAGCAGCCTGGTTTGCAAGTTGTTCCATAGCCAGCATCATAAAGTCGCTGAACATAATCTCAACAATAGGTCGCAATCCCGTCATTGCAGCGCCAGCGGCACATCCAGTAATTACAAGCTCTGATATAGGGGTATCTCGGACCCGTTCTTCGCCAAACTCCTCAAACATACCTCTGGAGACTCCGAAGGCTCCTCCGTATATGCCAACATCTTCACCAAAAAATATAATTGAATCATCTTTTCTCATCTCTTCGCTCATTGCCTCATTAATAGCTTGAGCGTATGTTATATCACGCATCTGTCTTCTCCTTATTCGATTAGTCGGCATACACGTCATCAAAGATATTTTCAATCTTTGGTTCGGGGCTGTTATCAGCAAATTCCACCGCAGCTTTAACTGCTGCTGCAGCTTCTTCATGCATACTGTCGAGTTCTTTTTCAGTGAAAATTTTATTTTCCAATAGATATTCCCGATGACGTTTAATGGGGCAACGATCCTTCCATTCTTCTACCTCTTCCTTAGAACGGTAGAGTTGGGAGTCGCTCTTAGAGTGTCCCATCCATCGGTAGGTATTCAGCACCATTAACATAGGACCGTGTTCTTTTACGTATTCTTTTGCCTTTTTTGTCTCTTCATAAATAGTAACAACGTCATTACCGTCAAGTGCGAGACCCTTGATTCCATAACTCGTTGCCCGTATGGAGATATCCTCTATATTCATCGATTTATTTATGTGGGTAGACATACCGTAGTAGTTGTTTGTACAGACAAAAATTACGGGAAGCTTCCATACAGAGGCGAGGTTCAAGGACTCATGAAAGGCACCTTCATTTGCTGCACCATCACCAAAAAAACATACGGTGATATTTTCGCTCTTTCGATACTTCTGAGAGAGAGCAGCCCCTGTAGCAATAGGCATTCCACCTGCCACAATTCCATTTGCACCAAGACTTCCTACCGAGAAGTCAGCTATGTGCATACAGCCGCCTTTACCTTTGCAGTAGCCGGTTTCTTTCCCAAGGAATTCCGCCATCATGCGGTTGATGTCCATATTCTTACCTATTCCCTGGTTATGGCCTCGGTGGGTCTGGGTAATGTAGTCTTCCTTCTCTAATGCAGAACACACACCCACTCCAGTTGCCTCTTCTCCAATACAGAAGTGTGCAGTACCGTGTACTTTGCCTTGTATAAAGAGCTTTGCAGCAGCTTGTTCGAATTCTCTAGTGAGCAGCATTTTATAATGCAGTTCTTTTTGCACAGTCTTTGGTAGTTTCATACCATTATCTCCTCCTAATACAACTATCGGTCTCTGTATTAGTTGTTTGTAGTTATG
>CAZTUL010000032.1:0-26302 GCA_964616275.1 uncultured Spirochaetaceae bacterium
ACTGCAAAAAATACCTTGTCTTACCTACTTTCTGAGTAACCTTAACGCATAATCTCTGTGATCCATGTTATAATCACAGTGGTATGAGCAGGAAATTTGACGTAAGTATTATTCGAGATCAAACCGAAGAAGCGATGGCTAAAATGAATTACGCAGGATTATGTATGAAGCGTTTTCATGCAGATATTACTATGCAAAAGAAAGAGTTCGATTCACTTGTAGTGAATGAATTAATTACCTTAGGTAATAGAAAACTAAAAATTGTGCAGCTCGGAAAACGGTGCTTTGATTCATGCTCATTGTACGTAGCTGGTGGCTATTGTCCGCTCAAAAAAAACTGTGCTTTCGGAATGTGGGTAGAATAACTATTCCTAACTATTACGAGACACAAATATTATATTTTTTCAGCTTTCTATATAACGTTGTCAGACTTATTCCCAAGCTTTCGGCTGCAGCATGTTTACCCTCAGTATCATCTCCATAAAAATCCAATGCATTCAGAATTGCGGCAAATTCCATATCTTCAATAGTAGCAAACCCGATATTAGGGTTGTTTAGATTTTCTCCTCGCATATACACAGGAAGAGATTCCAACGTTACATTTCCATCACCATCCATTAAATTCAACATATGCATGATTACATTCTCTAGCTCTCTGATATTACCAGGCCAACTATACCGCTTTAAATATTCAAAGACTTTTTTCTCAACCTTTATTTCACCCGCAAATTTGTTCGTAATGAATTCTGAATGTTTAGTCATAAAATGATTCATGAGAGCGACAATATCGTCACTTCGATTCCGAAGCGGTGGCAAATCGAGAGGGATTACGTTTAGTCGGTAGTAGAGATCTTCTCTAAACAATCCCTTATCTATGAGTTTCTGGATGTCTTTATTTGTTGCGGAAATAATTCGAACATCAAGGTTTATAGATTTATTACTACCAAGACGTTCAATTTTTTGTTCTTGTAACACTCGAAGAAGCTTAGTCTGCAACGATATAGGCATTTCGGTCACCTCATCAAGAAAGAGGGTCCCCTCATTTGCTGCTTCAAACTTCCCTAACCGACCTTGATTACTTGCACCGGTAAAAGCTCCCCCAGTATATCCAAACAATTCCGATTCAATTAAGTTTTCTGGAATTGCACCACAATTTATTGCAATAAAGGGTTTTAATTTTCGAGAACTAGCACTATGTATAGCTTGAGCAAGCAATTCTTTACCCGTCCCGCTTTCTCCTGATATCATAACGGTAACATCATTAGGTGCAACCAATTTAGCTTTTTCGATTACGGAAAGAAAGTTCTTACTACTTCCAATGAGTTCTTTGAAAGTAAAGACGGTATGATTAGTTTCTGAAACGCCAGTACGCTTTAAATGAACCACCTCTTTTCGACTCTGCAGATATTGTTCTAGCATAGCAATGAAATTCTTGGCAAATTGGGTAATTATAGTGTAGTTATCTTTGATAAATTTACGATCCTTCAATTTAAACGTAATAAAACTGATGGAACCTACTACCTCATCATCCATATGAATTGGCATACAGAGCTCGAAAGATTCTTTGCAAAATTCCTTTTGCACACAGGGGTGGCAAATCTTATCCTCTGTAGGGTTGTCGACCACAATCTCTTGATCCAATTCGATTACTCTTTTTTGTACAATACCATTTATATTGAGAAATTGATTGACATTACACGGTCCGGTTGCAGCAATCCGGATGAGCTTTTTATCCACTAAGGCAATGCTTATGCCCGTTACCGCAGTAAAAGTGTTGCATAATTCCTGAATCTTCATTCTATTTGAAAACAAGTAACGATAAAGCTCCATATGTATCACCTAATTAACCCTGGCTATACCCACTATACACGATTAACGAACCTAATGTAAGCATGTACAAAAACTAAGTCAAAACTACTATTATATTTTTATTATATATATACTTATATGAATTTTCCGAATGTGTAAATATATTGAATTTTTGTATATATGTAATGAGTATAGTAATATGAATTTTTTGTAATTTCCTGGTGTAGACTTGGTTTCTTATATTACTATACTCTAAACTTGAATACTGAGAGATTCATGTAAACGAGGTAAAGCCAATGAGATATCACCGACAAATTCTAATGCCCCAAATTGGTGAAGAGGGACAGAAAAAACTAACGCAAGCTCGAGTAGCTGTTATAGGTACAGGAGGTCTGGGAAGTGCCGTATTGTACTATCTTGCTGCCGCAGGTGTAGGGACTTTGTCACTTTTTGATTCCGATACTGTAGAGTTATCAAATTTAAATCGTCAGATTATCCACTGGGAACAGGATATTGGTAGAAAAAAAGTTGCATCTGCTGCCGAAAAGCTTAGTGCATTTAATACTGCTACAATCATACATACATATGACGTTTTGTTGACTCGCGAAAATGCAAACAATTTTTTACAAGATCATGATGTAATCGTGAGTTGTGTGGACAATAAAAACACACGATTTCTTTTAGCACAAGTGGGCCTGGAGCTCGCTATTCCTGTTGTTGAAGGCGGTGTTGAGGGATTATCCGGCTTCCAGATGAATACAAAGAGAGACTATGCCTGCATTGGATGTCTTTGGGGTAAGGAAATCCAACAAGCTGGTGAACTTCCCATTGTTGGCGTAATCGCTGGGCATATAGGTACTGTTCAAGCCACACAAGCTATTAAGATAATCCTAAATCAACATGCTCATGCTTGCTTCGGAAAACTCTGGACCTTCAATTTGGATGCTATGCATTTTGAAACATTTGACATTCCAAGAGATCCAAATTGTCCGATCTGTGGAAGTTTTTACACTGAAGTTTCATCTGAAGAGAAAGGATAAAAAACCACGGACACCGAAGTAATTCAGTAATCCGTGGTTGTAAAACGCTCAGGAAAAAAAGCTTTAAAACTTAGATATTTCCCTTTTTTAAGGCCTGTGCTACTTGAAGTGTTCTCTTTGCCTGATGCTTAACTGCACCCTCTACATCTTCTACCATTCTCCCATCCTGGCCGATTGAGACCGATGTTCCATATGGGTTACCTCCAGCACCGAAAACTACAGGATCGGTGTATCCAGGTGCAACTACAATGGCTCCCCAATGGTACATCACGTTATACAGCGATAAAATCGTTGCTTCCTGTCCCCCGTGTGGGTTCTGCGCAGACGACATGGCACTAACCACTTTATTGATTGTTTTCCCTTGTGCCCACAGTCCTCCCATCGTATCAAAGAACTGCTTCATCTGAGATGCCATAACTCCAAATCTTGTTGGAGTACTGAAGATGATTGAATCTGCCCACTCTAAATCTTCCGAAGTCGCTACAGGAATATCTTTGGTTGCTTCTACTGTGGCCTTCCATGCGGGATTAGACTCAATAACCGAACTTGGTGCGAGTTCAGCCACTTTTAAAATTCTTACATCAGCACCAAACTCCTCTGCAGCAGCTGCCGCCCACTGTGCCATCTGATAATTAGAACCTCCCATACTATAAAAAACAACCGCTAATTTTACCTTATCCATTATATTTACTCCTTATGCATACATAGTATATATTTATTACTATTTAGTAATATTTGCTAAAAAAATTATTTCTACCCTAGGTATGTTTACCTAAACGCTTAAGTAGTTGAATGAGCAATGCCTTCTCTTCAGAAGACAGTTCATTAAATACAGAACTCACATTCTCTACATGATCTGGAAAAATTCTATCCATAAGCTCTCTTCCCTTCTTCGTAATTCGTATGAGACAGGCCCTCCCATCTTCGGGGTCTGAACACCGGACTATATAGCCAGTTTTTTCCAAGTTTTCTATGACTACTGTCATATTTCCACCTGTTGAGAGAGTACCTTCAATAATATCGCTGATTCTTAAATCTCCTTTATGATAGAGAATTTCCAGTACACCGAATTGTGCAACTGTTAAACCTCCAGCTTTTATCGTTTTCATCTCCCGTTTTCTCACAGACTGAAAACAGCGAGATAAAGCAACTAAGGCTTTTAAGTTTAAGTCATTTTGCTCTCCGTATGATTTCTTATATCTCATATGCTGAATATACTACTAATTAGTAATATATGCAAGTACCTATTATTAATATTAGAATTCTCATCATTCAGCTAACAAGGCAGGATGATACAGCATATATCGCTCTGCCTGATAACTCCTATAGCCTTCATAGGTATCGTTATTCTCATCTTGGATTGTAATACGCATAACCTCTTGAGCTGGCTGATCTTCAGTCACTTCAACAATTCTTGCAGAAATTTTCATCACATTCAAACGATTTTCGGCAAAATTAAAAATTTCAACCGGTCTACCTGCAAGATCTCGTGTGATTCCTCCAAAGCAAATGAGCCGATTCCCATTCGAAAGATAATTTGCATCACCTATAAATGGAGTAAATGTCTCAGAACCGAGTTCTTCACCATATTGCCATATCTGTTGTACTTCCATCCGAACTGGATCTATGCGATATTCCACTGCACGTGAGAAATTTTGTTCCGGTGGAACTGGTTTATCGTAGGATCGTTCATTTCCATTATCATATAAAAGAATTATGTCTGGATTGTCAGGATGAACCATAGGAGCATGCTGTCCCCATTGCCAGGTAAAATCATCTCCTATCGGTGTCAATAGATAGTTTGCATGCGGCTTATCCCAATACGAATGATTTCCCAATATCCACCGTAAAGTGCCTGTATCAACATCAACTTTTACTACTGAACTCTGGTCACGGCCCGATATCACGAAACTTGAATCGAGAGGACTACAATCAATCCCATTCAGATGCAGCCAATCTGCTGGTTCAAGATTTTTTGGTTGAGGCGGCCTTCGAGCATCAAGAATAGCACGAAAATCCCAACCACGTAATAACTGACCTGAGATTCCATCAACTTCAATTACACCATCCTCAAAGGAGTTGGGTGCTGAACTGAGTAGAAGTAAGTTCCCATTCGAGAGTATAGTAACATCATGATGAATACCGGTAGGAACCTCAGCTCGTGTCGCAACAATCCTACCAAGTAAATCTATTTCCAACAATAGATTATCTTGCTTGTTCGGAGCTCTGCCACCTTGAATGAGAAAATTGCCGGAGTCAAGCTGCTTTAGAATATGACCATTTTTTTCAGTGTAATACCACCGTATTTCTCCATAGGAATCGACTGCAACAGGCATTGATGAAAAATTTCCATCTTCATCGTAGTGGCCCATCTGGAGAAAGGTCATGCCAGGAGCAATCTTTTCAGGCAAGAATCGCTCTACGTTAATCACAGGGTAATCGGATGGTAACTTCTCTGTTCTTATAGTGTGACTTCGTTCAAATTCTTTCCCACTTTCTGTTTTCAACACAAAATCTATTTGATTATCAAAATCGGCATACAACCCGAGAATGGGTATTTCGTGATAGGCTGCATACCGAGCAAAAACAACTTCAATGGTATCATTGTTCTTCCCTGCGATACGTATGGCAACTTGTGTCGGTTCGCGAGAAGTAATTGTAGCTAGAGCCGACAGAGGTGCTTTTGCTGCAATCTGAATCGATATGCGGACAGGTTGCATGACCATAATTAGGATTATCACAATGAGCCCTATTATTAGGCTGCCAATAATTGTAAAGAAAGCACTTTTTTTCATATATGGATACCCTACAACAATCATCTCGGTGAGACAACAGACAAAATATTTACCCGATTAATTGAAGCACTTGGTAGATTTGCCAACGTTACATGAGTATGAAGGATTCAGTTATTGACAATCAGATTTATTCAATTCTGCATGATAAGTTTCATATCGCCTCATTATACCCATACCAAGAGCTCGTGATAAGAACCATACTTGAACGTGGTGGTTGTTATGGAAGCAGTGCACAAATAACAGCTCCTAAAGAACAACTGGTAGTACTTCCGACCGGTAGTGGCAAAAGTATCTGTTTTATGCTTCCAGCTCTCCTTCTTCCTGGGATTACAATCATAATATATCCCCTTCTGTCTCTGATGAATGACCAGGCCCGTCGTGTAAAAGATTTGGGGTCTCAAGCAACTATCTTACGAGGCGGACAATCAAAAGAAGAACGAGAGTCTCTCTGGCATCAACTGGTCAGCACAGAATCAAAATTTATCATAACTAATCCTGAAACACTGAAGAATCCATCGATAATCAAACATCTCCAAGAGTTGAGAATTTCATTAGTAGTGATCGATGAAGTACATACAGTTACTCAGTGGGGCGATACATTCCGTCCTTCGTATCTGGAGTTGGGGGAAATTTTGAAGACTCTATCTCCTCCCCAGATAACCGCCTTCACAGCGACTGCTTCAACTAGAATTGTTGAACGCATTTCTCATATTCTTTTTGAAGACCGGAAGCCGCATATAGTCAAAGGAAATCCTGATCGTCCAAATATTTCGTATAGAGTCCTACCCTCTCTCTGTAAAATACATGAATTAGAGATGTTGATAATGTATTCTATCAAACTCCCTGCAGTAATTTTTTGTTCCAGTAGAGCTCGTTGCGAATCATACGCATGGGAATTAAAACGTCGATTACCCAACCTTTCCATTAGATACTATCACGCTGGATTGGAAAAACAGGAACGTACAGCAACTGAACAATGGTTTTTTCAAGCAGAGGATGCAGTACTCTGTGCCACGACCGCATACGGAATGGGAATAGATAAAAAATCAATCCGCTCTACGATTCACGCCGACATATCACAAGATGTAGAATCGTTTCTCCAGGAATCTGGAAGAGCCGGACGCGATGGAGCCTCCTCCAGTTCTGTGATACTTGTAGAATATCAAACATTTGTCACGGGTGAGAAACCCGGTAAGCATGATAAGCATGATAAGCATGAGGGGCATACCAGACTCGTGCATATTTTCATCCAGAAAAACATGTGCAGAAGGGAGGCATTATTAAAAGCGATGAACTTTCCGAATGACACATGCCAAGGTTGTGATGTGTGCAACGGGAAACCAATAGACAAACCCGATGGCCTGCATGAAATAGTACATACAATTCGTAGATATCCCCTCAGATTTACTGCTGAACAATGCTCATATCTGCTTACAGGCAGCCCATCACTAACACGAGTACCAACAATAGACCGCAAGAATCCTAACTACGGAATACTTCATACATGGCAGCCAACTGATGTGGAAGAAGCAATAACTCACTTATTGCGAATGAAGATTTTAAGAAAAATCAACATACGATGGGGGTATGGCCGACTCTATGTACCAAGACCTATTGCTCGCCACGAGCGACCTTCCGACCTTTCACGATGAGGTGAATTATAATGGCAATGCCTACTACTATCATTCCCACGATTGCCGTGTATACGATTGCTGGCACAGCCTCGAATTCAGGTTGAATTCTTTTTGAATAGATTCCATATAAAGCCCATACACCGACTAAGGCGAACCAGATATCTCCTCGAAGAATTACCGCAAGCAGATTAATAATTATTGCAGCAATCATGACCGCCACTGTCCAGAAAACTTCAGACAATCCGAATCGTCCCCACTGCAACACCACCAATACAGATGTAATATTTGCAATCGTAGCTACGGTAATCCAGCCAAGATACACACTTAACGGGAGCATCACTCCAATGCGATATCCTAAAGAAGCATTAGGAAATCTGCTTTTTGTGTGCATAACAATAAGAGAGGTAAGAAGAACAAGCATGACGATAAGTGAAGGTAGTTGAAACTGCCAATGCCACATTATTATCCATGCAGCATTTGCCAAGCAAGAAAGAAAAAACCACATCCCCAAGGAATGTATGGGGTCTTCTGTGGAGCTATTCTTCTTTAAGGACACCCATTGATACACAATTAAATAGACAAGGAGTAGATAGATTAGCCCCCAAATGGCAAAGGTGGTCCCAGAAGGGACAAATAAATTGGGGATGGAGTCGGAAATTTCTCCAGTATTTTTCCCATTCAAGGGAAGTGCATTTGCCAGTGCATTCAAAACCAGTGTTCCCACTAGTGCAACCGTGTTCAAGATAACCAAAATGCTCTTATTTCCTTGTTGTTGTTCCATTCTATTTCCCCCTTTCCGTACCCTACCTTATCTATCTATATCTGAATCATACTGTGTACTCTGTATAACGCAAGGACAATTAAGACATTTTCCCATTCTGCATGGTAATATTCTGCTCATACACATCAGATATCTCTTTCTGGGAAACAAGTGATGAAAGAATCCAAGCAATGAAAAGAATTCCCGGTATGTTACATGCAAGCCGGGTTAATGCAAATGTAAGTCCGAGTGATTCAATTTCAAATAATACTAATGGAATTTTCGTAGTCGACCAGGCACCGAGAAAAATGAGGATATTGGAGAACGTCACCCCTTTTTTCATAAACACACTCGCTATAGGAAAAGCCCCGTAGAGAGGTCCTGCAGCTGCAGAACCAAGGAGAAAAGAGAGAATAATTCCTTTGAGACCGGACCCCTTGCCCATGAAGCGAACCATAGTCTCTTTTGGTACCCAGACATCCAATAAACCCATCAGAATAAAAATTGGCGGAATTATCAGTATCATTTCCTTAATTGTAGAAACTGCTCTGTTAAACGCATCTTTTCCCAATTCAAAGTTTACGACAGATACCACAATGAGGAGAATCACCATGATTAAAAAACCACGATACCTTTTTATAAATTTTCTCATAACTCCCCCATCACAAACCCAATACCGATTGCGACAAGAATGGAAAACAAAAATGCACTTACATTTCTCAGTAGAGATATCTTCGTACCAAAAAAACGTTTTTCTACCGGAAAAGTAACAATTCCTACCATCATTAATGAAGATATAAATCCTCCAATCTGCATATACCCAGCTCCTTCGACTAGGAGCATCGCTGCAGTTGGGAAAGCAACAAAACCAGGAATGAGTGTAATAGCTCCCACAAGAAGTGCCAAAAAGGTACCCCACATTCCCGAATCCTGACCTATGAGCGACGAAATAAATTGTGGATTTATCAAGGCAAGCAGTAATCCGACTAACACAATAACTATCAGAAATTCTGGTAGTATATTCTCAAGTGCTTTGAAGGCTTTCTGCAATGCAATACGTGTTTTCTGACGATTCTTAATCCACGAGAGAGTCAGCAACCCTACCATGAGGGCGTAAAGAATAATAACACTCACATTTAGCTCCCTTTGCTAATTTGTAAGCACTATACAGTATGCATAGCAAAAACATATGTAACAATTGTCACAATTCTACATATTTTACCAGTCATAGAAAAATCTTGAAGTCCATCAATTAGATAACATTTCTATTTGATGATTTTTTCAATCAATCTAAGAATCTCACGAATCTTTTGATCAACATCAGCACCCGTTTCAAAGGATTCTCGAACACAACTTTGCAGATGAGCTTCAAGTACGATTTTATTTGTTTTTCTCAGAAGAGCCTCAGTAGCAAGTAATTGATTAGAAATATCAACACAATAGCGATCATCCTCTACCATACGAAGAATCCCATCAATCTGACCGCGTGCTGTCCTGAGCGATTGTGACACCTGACCATGATCTGCTTTCATATTATGCTAATTCCTTTATCTCAGTGACTTCGTATCCTGCTTCACTTACAGCCTGCATAAGCGTTTGATTTGAGACCCCTGGTTTCGCAGTTACCTGTGCCTGTTTCTCCTCGAGTGAAACAAATGCTTCAACCCCATCAAGAGCGTTTAAGGCTTTATTTACGCGACCTGAACAGTGCATACACGTCATTCCCTCAATTGTTAAAACTTTTTTCATTTCATTATCTCCTTTATCTGACTTTTTTTTAATTATATTATTTTGCCTGCTAAGGGCTTGTTGCTTTGTCTTCTGTCTCGGGGCAAATCTTTTTAGGCGAAGAGCATTGGTAACAACAAAAACACTACTTAGACTCATAGCTGCTGCTGCAAACATGGGATTGAGACTCCAACCGAAGAATGGATAGAAGACTCCTGCTGCAAGAGGAATACCCAACGTATTATAAAAAAGTGCCCAGAAAAGATTCTGCTTGATATTCCGCAGCGTGGCTTTACTCAAGAGAATTGAGGTTACCACCTGATTAAGATTACTCTGCATAAGAATTATATCGGCAGATTCGATAGCAACATCGGTACCAGCACCTATTGCCATACCTACGTTCGCCCGCACCAAGGACGGTGCATCATTAATACCATCACCTACCATGGCGACTATACGCCCCTCCTCCTGAAGTGTCCTGATTACTTCCTCTTTGCCATCAGGCATAACTGAAGCGAATATTCGGTCAATACCTACTTTTTCTGCGATTGCACGGGCAGTTTTTTCATTATCTCCAGTAAGCATTACAACACTGAGGCCCATTTTTTGTAGTTGATGAACAGCTGCAATACTGGATTCTTTAATAACATCTGCAACTGCAATAATTCCAATCAGACGTTGCTCACATGCGAAATAGAGTGGAGTTTTTCCCTCCTCTGAAAGATCATTTGCCATGTGATCAAATCGTTCATTCACAATACCCTGCTCCTGCATAAATTGTGCATTTCCACCATAGACCCAAGCTCCTTCGAGTTTCCCTTTAAGCCCTTTCCCAGGTATTGCAGAAAAATTATCAATCTCATCAATATCTATTGATTGATTTTTTATATGCTCAAGGATTGCAAGAGAGAGCGGATGTTCACTCGCTCCTTCCAATGCTCCGGCAACTTTTAGCAATTCAGCAAAATTCTCATCTATTACTGGAATCACATCGGTAACTTGGGGTTTTCCTTCTGTAATGGTTCCAGTCTTATCAAGGACTATGGTATCGGCAGCGTGTGCTGTCTCCAAGGCCTCCGCACTACGTATTAATACACCATATTCGGCACCTTTCCCCGTTCCGACCATAATGGCTGTAGGAGTCGCTAAACCGAGGGCACAAGGACAACTTATGACTAGTACAGCAATACCAAAAACCAAGGCCAGTTCAAACGCTAGACCAGCTAATAACCATACAATTACCGAAAGCAAAGAAATCGCAATAACTATAGGAACAAATACGGCACTAATTCGGTCTGCTAGTTTTGCAATAGGAGCTTTGGTTGCACTAGCATCTTCGACGAGTTTGATAATCTTGGCTAAAGTAGTTTGTTCACCAACTCTATCTGCTCGATATATCATCCGTCCTGTAGTGTTGATGCTTGCACTAAGTACCTGATCCCCTACCTGTTTCTCCACGGGCAGGCTCTCACCAGTTAATGCAGACTCATCAACAGCAGATGTCCCAGAAATAACTGTACCATCTACAGGTAATCGACTGCCTGGTTTTACTACAATGCTGTCGCCAACTACGACTTGTTCCGCTGGTATTTCCTGTTCAATATCATTACGAATTACTATTGCAGTATCCGGTGAAAGATCAATGAGTTTTGCTACTGCATCGCTTGTACGACCTTTAGCTTTCACCTCAAGGTACTTCCCAAGAAGTACAAGAGAGAGAATCATTGCAGCAGATTCAAAATAGAGATCCATGGAATAACGGGAAACAAGTGAATCATTGCCGGTACCCAACCCTACACCAATCATAAAGATTGCGATAATTCCATACACGAGTGCAGCAGATGATCCGAGAGCAATGAGAGAATCCATAGTAGGTGCACGTTTGAACAGTGCTCTAAATCCAGATTTAAAATAACGTCCATTGACAATAAAAACAGGTATAGTGAGGAGAAATTGAGTAAAGGCAAAAGTCATTGCATGTGAAAGCCCATGGAACCAACTGGGTAAAGGCCAATTCAACATATGTCCCATGGCTAAATACACCAAAGGAATTGAAAACGCAAACGAAATAATCAGTCTTTGCTTCATGCTCTGCAACTCTTTTGAAAGATGAGTTCGAACATCCTGTTGGGTATGAGTTTTTGCTCCCCTCTCCTCGGTAACCCGCGCTGCAGCACCGTATCCTGCATCCTCCACCGCTTTCACGATCACAGTATCATCAATAGTCTGATTTGACTCACCTACCTCCACCGACAGTGTGTTTGTAAGCAAATTCACTCGAACGTGTTCAAGCCCGGGTATCTTTTTAACGCTTTTCTCGACATGTATCGCACACGATGAACAGGTCATACCACTTACATCGTATTCTTTCTGCATAGGTCGCTCCTTACTATACCCCTCCCCTAGGGGGGTGGATATAGGTAAAACATACCTACCCTTGCCAATCAAGTCAAGAGTACAATCTGGTCAAGACGTAAACAGTTGCCGATAATCCGGATCGATTGTTTTATAATTACTTGGTTTATTCAAAAGTTCAGCTAACTGGGAAGGAACTGGAATATCTTGGTGAATCTCCGGCTCAACTGTCGTATGAAATTTTGCCGGATGGGCAGTTGCATAAACCACAGTTGGTTCAGTGAATCCTCCATTTTCCCTAACATATTCACCAGTTGCTGTATGTGGGCAGACTATATACGAGTGAGTATCCCATACCTTTCCAATCTGAGATTTGATTGTTTCATCATCCACACTATACGCCGAAACCTCAGATTTAAAGTGTGCAAAATCACCGAAAAGATGGGTAAGTCGTTCCATATTGCTTGGATCGCCCACGTCCATTGCGTTGGCTAAGGTTGCTACACTAGGCCGCTTCTCATAAACTCCAGTTGAAAGATAGTCAAGAATAGGTTTATTCGCATTCAGTGCCAACACGATTCTTTTAATAGGAGCACCTACAATTTTAGCCCAATAACTTCCACAGCTATTTCCTACATTTCCACTTGGAATTATCATGGTAGGCTCCTCACCTGTTCGTGCAAGAGCTTCAAGACTTGCATGGAAAGCATATACCATCTGGGGCAACAGTCGCCCGAGATTAATGCTGTTCGCAGAAGAAAGTCCATACTGTCCCACAAGAGCAGTGTCCATGAAAGACTGTTTCACCATACGTTGACAATCATCAAATACACCTCGAACTGCATAGGTTTCTACATTCTCAGACCAGCAAGTAAGCTGCTGTTGTTGTCGTGCAGACACTTTCCCCTCAGGGAAAAGGACCTTCACGTCTATTCCTTTTCTTTTGAAAAATGCTGCAGCTACGGCTCCACCAGTATCTCCGCTTGTAGCAACAAGAATTGTGAGTCTTCGATCTCTTCTTTCGAGCAAGCGCTGCATTGATGCAGCAAGAAATCGTGCACCAAAATCCTTAAAAGCCGCTGTCGGTCCCCAGAATAATTCAAGTACAGATTCTCGCTTATTATACCAGTGCATCGGGACTGGAAAATTAAAGGCCTCAACACAAAGTTCTGGTAAAGCTGACTCCAACTCATCACCAACAAAAAAGGGAGCCAGGACTTCATATGCAAGTTCGGGATAACTCGTTGCAGCCTTAAGCTGCTCAACAGGTATGTAAGGAAAGAATTCGGGTATATAGAGCCCTCCATCTGGAGCCAAGCCCTGTAGAATTGCCTCCGAGGCACTTACTGCGGGAGCGTTTCCCCGTGTACTCACAAATTGCATCGATATCCTCCTAAAGCCGTGCACCTAGGTAGGCACTCAAGCGTAACAAATCAGCAAAAACTCCACCAGCGGTCACTTCTGGTCCTGCTCCTGGTCCTTGAATTACAAGGGGCTGAACATGGTACCGTTCAGTGGTAAACGCAACAACATTATCTGTACCCTTGGATTGAGCAAAGGGATGAGATTCGAGATAAGCGGCAAGTTCCACGTGACAGGTACCATCCTCTGCAACACGTCCCACATAACGCAACCGTTTGCCCTCTGCCAGTGCATCCCTATATAATTTCTCAATATGATTGTCCATTAGCTCCATCTTTTCCATGAATTCTGAAAGCGGAACATCCTGTAATGATTCAGGCACCAATGAAGTTACATTGATATCTGAGACCTCTACCTCATAACCCATTTCGCGAGCAAGAATGACGGATTTGCGGGCAACATCCATCCCTGAAAGATCATCACGAGGATCTGGTTCTGTGTAGCCCATTTCCTTCGCGCCACGTACTAACGTACTAAATGGAACAGTGCCGTCATAATTTGAGAAAAGATATGCAAGTGTTCCAGAAACTATCCCCTCCACACTGCGAACTCGGTCTCCGGTTTGAATAAGATCCTTGAGAGTTCCAATAACCGGCAATCCTGCTCCTACAGTTGTTTCATAGAGGAAATGTTTACCAAACCGGCGGCCAGTCTCCATCAATTTACGATACTCTGGATAGGCTGCGGTTCCCGCTTTTTTATTTGGCGTAACAATATGAATCCCACGTTCAATCCATCCAACATAATGGGTAGGCAACTCTTCGCTTGTAGTGCAGTCAATAAGTACTGCATGGGGGAAATAGGAGGCACTTACGTGTTTAACCATCTGTTTTACGTCCAGAGTTACTCCCTCTTTGGCAAATCGTGAACGCCAATTCACAAGATCAATACCTTGATCGTCAAGCAGCATCTTTGTTGAGTTAGCAATGGCACGAATTCTAATATCTACGCCAAAATCCTGATTCAAACGAACTGCCTCGTGGGCAATCTGATCGAGAAGAGTTCCTCCAATGTTTCCGGGACCAAATAATCCCACGCTGATGGCCTGACTGGAAAGGAAAAAACCAGCGTGTAATGCACGCAATGCTTTCTTCGCATCCTGCTCCTTAATAACTACACTGATATTTCTCTCTGAGGATCCTTGAGCAATCGCCCGAACGTTAACATGTGCTTTTCCCAGAGCTCCGAAGAAAGTTCCTGAGATTCCAGGAACGCCGGTCATCCGCTCTCCAACTGCAGCTAATATTGCACATCCCATCTCTACATCGATATTCTGTATACGATGCGATGCAATTTCTCCGTTAAATGTACTTCGAGCGATTGCACACGCCAATGCGGCCTGTTCTGCAGGAACTGCATAACAAATTGAATATTCACTCGAAGCTTGAGAGATCAAGACTACAGAGATGTCTGACTCATGCATTGCCGCAAATAGCCGACGGGCGACACCGGGAACACCTATCATCCCAGCCCCTTCAACATTAATCAGTGCAATTTCTCGAATTACAGAAAACCCCTTTACCAGTTTCGTCGACTGGACACCTTGAATATCATCAATAAAAGTTCCTACCTGATCTGAATGGGCAAATGACCGAAGGTGAAGAGGAATTTTCTTACCCATCGCCGGAACCATATGTTGTGGGTGAATTACAGGCGAACCAAAGAAAGAAAGTTCTGTTGCCTCTGCATACGTAAGACAATCGATTATAGAGGCACTTGGTACATCACGAAGATCAGCAGTAGTCACAAGCTGGTCAGGATTCCAGAAGGTAATGGATTGAGCATCCAGTTTACTGCCCACAACAGCAGCGGTATATTCTGCATCTCGGTCTCGAGATGCGTGCTCACTCTGTAACAGTTCCCCGGTTACCAGTATTGTTTCACCGGGTTCAAACTCCATATCTATAGAATCGGACAATTCTCGAATCTGGACGATACGACAATCCTGATCTGCACTCGCGAACGATTCTCTGAGCAGCGTTGCTACCCATCCTCCCACAATTCCGTCAACAAACTTTCCTGCTCCAGAAGAGATATCACCAACGAGCCAGATAGCCTTCAGTAAATCTTCAACAGCAGCAAAGCCTTGTTTAATTTCCTGTATCACAATTGGTCTGTGAGATGAGGGAATTAGGGCTTCAACAAGAGAGTTCCACGCATTTGTTCGATTTTCCATCATTCCCCAAAGACGCTCGTCATGACCTTTAGCAGCATCAAGCAGGTTGGTTAATTCCAACTCACCATCGCATACAGGAGCTATGACAAATAGAAGTGCACAATCCCCTGCTTGTCTACGAATCGATAATAAAGTTTCGGGGCCATGTGGAGATACAATCATCGACCCATCAATTGCGTGTACCTGAATACTATTCACGTTCTTCCTCTCCATCCACCATCCGGTGCTAACCGCATTCACACTTCGTGACATACCGTTTAGTTCTGTACTATAGGATAGGTTATAGCAGTAAGTCTATCTACTCTCAGTTGCTATCCAGCTTCGACCCCCAGATAAAACTATAAAAAAAGAGCCCTTGCAGGGCTCTTTTTATTCCTTCAGTAAAAAATGGTATGATTATACCACCTTCTGAACCCTGCCGCTTCTTAAGCAACGTGTGCAAACCTTGATTGTCCGAGGCGTACCATTAATGAGGGTTTTGACTGAAACGATATTGGGTCTGAATACACGTTTGGTAGTAACACCAATGTGTTGACCTACTCCACCTTTTTTCTTGAGCTGACCCTTACGGGTGACACTGTTTCCAGCGACAGTACCCTTTCCACAAATATCACATCTACGTGCCATGATTATATCCACCTTGTACTTAACATTCACCTGAGCAATAGAAACTCGCACCTCACAAATGGAGCAATAGGAAGCACAAGACTATTCGCAACTCACAGAAACATAGCAGAATATCCTAGATATGTAAATACCATTACACAGCTGAACTTGAATTTTTCTCAGTACTCTCCTACCATGAGGTATCATGCAGGAAGTTGCACCAACTGATACTCAATTCTACCTCATCGCTCTTGGGCTCTCTGAGCAGGCATCACGAGCAATTTCTGCATATAGAAAGGCCTTATGGCAAGAAAATGGTAATATGAGTTTTCTTTGCTTACCCGCAATCATACCCATTGCATGGAATTATTCATCTTTCCACTCACTAAAACAAGAAAAAATACCACTTCCTCCGAGTCCAATGAATTTTAACAGAGTAACACACCACGATGATACGTTTTTTTTGGTACCGGGTACAAACTATTTGGAAACCTGGATTTCCTCTGTGCAAAAACAGCTGCACGTGAACACCCTACAGCAATCTACTTCACTATCATTTCCCATGAGAGATGGAATTTTTTTAGGAATTGGTTCTGAAATCCACTTGAGTGAATCTAAGGTTCAAACCCCACATATTATAAATACGAGCTGGAACTTACAGCAGTATCACATAGTATGGGAAAAAAACGACAGCCAAGAAAATCATGTTCATTATCAACTCTTGTTTAATCAGCATCTTACATAATTTTATGTTAATTAATTGACAATTTTATGCTTTAGTCACATAGTCGGATTATTATCTTCTCTCCTCAAGGATTGCTACATGAATGCAAAGAATAAATCTATCTATGTTGATTCAACTCGAGTGTACCGATTTCTCGCTGTTATGCTGCTTTTTGGATTGGCTCACGGATTATACCGCGGAGTCCAAGACAACTATCTCGCTGAAATCGTTGGTATAAATGAATTTGAGCGTGGTATTGTAGAATTCTTCAGGGAACTGCCTGGTCTTCTACTCATATTCATATTAGCAACCATGTATCGTTTCAGCGAAACGAAGGTCTTTAAAATCGGCATAGCGATAACACTTACCGGCA
This sequence comes from uncultured Spirochaetaceae bacterium, assembly GCA_964616275.1. Classification (GTDB taxonomy): domain Bacteria; phylum Spirochaetota; class Spirochaetia; order Sphaerochaetales; family Sphaerochaetaceae; genus CAYZJV01. The sequence goes on from CAZTUL010000032.1 coordinate 17,423, forward strand.
CTCTCGGCTTACTGCTATTTGGGACTGGGAAATTCATCGTAGTACTCTTTATGGTACTATATAGTTTAGGTGAACATATTATCCTTCCTTTAAGAAGTACCATCTCAATGCATCTAGCCAAAACAGGAAAAAGTGGAGCGTCCATAGGGCTTACACAGGCAATCACGCATGGAGGAAATATTATTGGCTTTCTGATTGTTACTATATTGTTTATTGTGTACCCCAAATTGAATCTCAGCCAAAATTCCATTGAAAGTTTTAAAATAATTTTCTTTCTATCAACCATACTTCTCGTAGGTGCCACCCTTGTTGCCTTGGCAATGAAAGACAAAGGAGAACCGGTTCGGAGGAATCGGCTCTATTTAAACAGGAAATTCAATAAATACTATGGACTCGAAATTTTCTATGGAGCAAGAAAACAGATATTCCTCACATTTGCTCCGTATGTACTCATCCTCCATTATGGAGCAAACACATCACTTATTTCGTTCTTACTGGCAATTTGTGCCGTGTTTGGCATGCTGCTATCTCCTGTTATCGGTCGCCTGATTGATAAGCTCGGATATAAACTTGTTATGGTGACCGATACCCTCCTGCTTATTATTGTCTGTTTCTTTTACGGATTCAGTCATCGTTTATTCCCAGTTGAAATAGCATTCATAGTCGTATGTATAAATTTCGTACTTGATTCCATTATTTCAATGGCCTCTATGGCTGCATCGGTATATGTGAAGGATATCGCGTCGGATGAACATGAAATCGCAGCAACACTTACTACAGGGATATCGGTAAACCACCTTTTCAGCGTGATTATCGCACTCATGGGAGGCTATATTTGGCAACAGACGGGTATTGAAATGCTTTTCACCCTTTCAGCATTACTCGGTCTAGCAAACACCCTTTTTGCCCTATCTATACGTGTACCCGGTACTCAACCTACTTGATTCAAAATGCAGCATATCAAGAAATTGATTCTTCGGGACAGGTTTAGCATAATAATACCCCTGAACAAGATCTATACCCGCAGCTTGTACAAAATCTAATTGCTCTTGTGTTTCTACACCCTCAGCAATCATAGTTTTTTGCAATCGTGAGATCATGACGGAAATAAGATTAATAAGTGCAAAATTCTTGGAGGAATTCGACACTACACTCCGATCAATTTTTACAATATCGAAGGGAACATTAATGAGGGATTCCAAATTTGCGTACCCGGTACCAAAATCATCAAGAGCAAATCGAACTCCTTTTTGGATGAAATGATGCCACACATCTTCAACTTTATGAAAAGACGAAAAGAGTTCAGATTCTGTCATTTCAAAACAGATAGTATGCGGATTAACCTTTGATTGAATTACAATATCCAGTAATTGCTGAGCTGTATCGGGTGTTGCAAAGTCTTCTGCCGCAATATTTATTGAAACATAGGAAATAAAAGGATACTTATCTCCCTGCTCAACTAGAAATTGACATACTTTTCCGACAATAACCTGAGTTAGACCACCAATAAGACCAGATTTTTCGGCTATCGGAATGAACTCTCCCGGCATCAGCAATCCTAATTGAGGATCCTCTATTCGCATGAGTGCCTCTGCTGCAAAAAGTTCATTGCTCGAAGCTTTATAAATTGGTTGAAAATAAATTAACACATGCTCAGGGGAGGAAATTGCAGACCTGAGTGCTGTGAGTATATTCAATTGTCGCTCACGAACACGAGTCAGTAATCGATTGTAGATAAGTACAGATTGCCTTTTTCTTGATTGGATTTCCGTGATGAGAAAATCCATTGCATCCAACACATCTATGGTAGAACGAGCATGAATCGGAATCTCAAGAACCCCCACATTTACATGAAAACTGATATGTTCATTTTCTACAGACCAGCCCGCATTTGTACTCTTTTGAATATAATGAACCAGACGAACAACTTCGTTGTGTGAGATAGAGGAAAAACCAAGAACAAATCTGTTCCCACCGATTCGAAATACCAAAGGTTTTTGTTTTAGATTCTTCAGGTATCCGGCAAAATCGGTAAGTACCTGATTCCCTCTTGCATTTCCATAATGCTCAAGAACAAGTCGAAAATTTTCAATATCGATTACCAGTAAGGTGGTATCTTTTTCACGCTCTATCATCATCTCTGCGTATCTTAAAAATCCATTTTGATTAGGAGTTTTTGTAACGCTATCGATTTCAAGTCTTCGGTGCTGGAGGAAGAAATATATGAGTAGAAGCATAAATGATGCACCAATGGTAAATATGTCATGCTCCCTAAGTATCGTAAATAAGACAAGAGAAAATGCCATAAAAGCGGGAACAAAAACAAACATACTAGATATGGATGGGCTATGATATCGTTTAGAAAAGTAAAAAACGATAAGAGCAGTAACACAATACATACTGCCCACAATCACCATAATATACATACCGAATCCCGCAACAACTCGGAGATGCTTATCGAGTACAAACAAAGAAGGATTATAGAAATCGAGCATCAAAACTATGAAAAAAATCAAAAAACTAACGATTTTTACCGATGCTACTATGCGAAACACACTTGGTCGGAGCATATCCCTCTCGAAATGGAGCATCCAATGCAATATCAACGCAGGAAAAGAGGCAATATGAGCCAGTGCGAGGAATCTTCCTATACCCGTTGAAGTTCGCAAATATCCCTGCATGGCACCATGTGTAATAACCGAAAGAATGAGAAATGCTGTATAGCCAAGTAAGATTTGTACATAACCAGAATCAAACTCTATAGTACTTCTTTGTGCCTGATACCGGTAATCAAGCAAAATTGCAAAGATAAAAACTAATGAGATTAATTCCATGCTCATAAAACTCATACAAAACTCCGACTCATTTTCGGTTTCTATAGTGTACCAATCAACGGCAATTTGGAATAGCCACTATATAAAGATATAGAAGTAATTATAGTATTTCCCAGATAATTCTCTATTTGACTTCTCAAGGTTTCTCCCCTAGGCTATGATCATAGTTCATTCTATACATAAGGAATTTTCATGAGCAGCACCTCAACACCATCTCTAATGTCCCAATTTAAGGCAAAACTTCCTATGATAAAGCTTTTTCTCGCACCTGTAATATGGGGAGGGGCATTAGCCGCAGGACGAGTAGTGTCTGCTGAACTTCCGGCATTTACCACCAGTTGTATCCGATTTTTCATTGCCAGTCTTTTTATGATTCCATCCCTATACATGAAAGAAAAAAAGTTTCCCAAGCCCTCAAAGCAGGACTGTATATGGATTGTGCTACTCAGCATAATTGGCGTAGTGCTATTCAACGTACTACTATTCACCAGTTTAAAAACGATTACAGCGGTGCGGAGTTCAGTACTTCTAGCATTCACACCTGTGGTAGTCGCTCTTATTGCTCGAGTACTTTTTAAAGAAAAAATTACGCTCCTTATTGGGTTAGGAATTATTGCTGCTATCATAGGTGCAGTACTAACAATCACAAATGGGGATGTACAAGGTGTTATTGCTTCAGGAATCGCTCTTGGAGATGTATACATGCTTGGAGCGGTACTTGCATGGGCTGCTTATTCCATAATCATTAAACTCGCAATGTCTCGATTATCCCCGCTTGCATTATTGACGTATGGTTCAGTTGCTGGAGTTTTGATTCTCATTCCAATAACATTTTTTGAACAAGCATGGGCAACTGTTCCACATCTTTCAGCACCGGCGCTCTGGAGTCTTCTCTATTTGAGTATTGGGGCAGCTGGATTAGCATATCTATGGTATTACGAAGGTATAGCTGAAGTAGGCAGTTCAAAAGCGTCTGTATTTCTTAACGTAGAGCCGGTTGCAGCCATCTTTTTCGGTGTACTGTTACTCGGTGAAGAGCTCTCTGTAATCATCGCCATCGGTGCAATTCTGGTAATCGGTGGATTATTTCTCACAAATTACCGTCCAAAAAAAATCGAATAATAAACGGTTAAAAATCTGCATCAACGGAAAAATACATGCGTTCTCCACTTGCGGGATGCGTAAATGACAACTCGGAAGCATGGAGCATAAGACGCTCCCCCGATTGAACAGTTCCATACAGGGAATCTCCAACAATAGGAGAGCCTAATCCTTTCGGATGCATACTATGCAATCGTAGTTGGTGGGTCCTTCCTGTTTTAGGTGTGAAACGAACACGTGTGACTAAGTGATCTCTCTGATTATAATGCTCTTCACGAATTCTTTCCCACACCGTGGTTCCCCATTTTCCAAGAACAGGATCATACTTTTGTCTTGGTTTATGTTCCGGGTCGTATCGAAATGCCAGTTCTATAGTACCACCGGATTCTGCGACCACTCCATCTATGAGTGCAATGTATGATTTTGTGACTTGTCGCTTAATGAATTGTATCGATAAGTGCCTATGTGCCTGTTGCGTAAAAGCTAGTACTAATAACCCTGAAGTATCCATATCCAACCGGTGAACTGAGGGTTGCTCAATACAGAGCGGAAAAATTCGCTTGAGACGCATAACGACACAATCCTGTTTATCTTCACCTCGACCTGGAACGGAGAGCAATCCCGAAGGTTTGTTAACAACAACAATATCATCATCTCGGTAGAGGATATCCAAACCAAGCATTGCATTGAGTATCGGCTTACAACCTAAATTAGGAATTGAAGCCCATTGTTTATGAATAAAGGCCTGAGGATTTATGGATGTACCATAAAACCATGCAGCCATGCTTATAGGGAGAAGCCGCTGTTTATATGAAGAGTGCAGCAATTTCACAGCATAACAGTCTGCGGTATCTACTGGAGGGTATTCCTGTTTGAAAATATCCTTCAGTCCTTTCACCGTCCCATCTGCACAATAAAACTGGTACGAGTCATACAACTGATTCTCAGTACTTTCACATACAGGGTTAACCCACCCCGGTATTGTAAAGTGACCTTGGATGTTGCCGCTGAAAGCTTTGAGGATCACAGTTCTTCCAGAGGAATCCTTACATACGAGGACACCAAATAACCGTCCTCCTGTTGGGGAAAAAAGAGATTCAGTGGAAATTGAACAAGCACCTTCATAATCAATACAGCTTGTTGAATCGAGTGATTGCATAATACTCAATGCATGTGTTTTTGCTTCGTCTGTGGGAAACAGGTCAACCATTAACAAATCCTCATGATAACACTTTATCAGAGTCTTGATATCTTTAGCAATTGAAAGACTATCTCCGATATGCAACAGCTGTACTCAAGTGTTCATCCCAAGGAGATTCCTCAAAGTTATCGTCGTTAATATACGATTCTTCAGTAGGTTGTGTTGCATCGAAGGCTTGCCACGTGGATCCAATGTAAACTTCACCACGGTAATGGGAGTAGGTCTCTCGCATTTCAGATCTCAATACATCGTCGGAAATCTGCAAGGATAACGATGAGAGCCAAACTTGTAATGCTTGGGCTTCATCGTCTGCCATCCCCCTATCTGCTCCAGGTTGTTGGTTATGTCCAAATGTTCCTAAATCGGACAGGAAATCTTTCTTTGCTGTAATTCTTGCCTCTAATCCAAAATAATCTGATAGGGCTTTGAAAACTGTAGCAAAATCCCAACAAACTCCATACAACTTCTGTGTTGATTCAACCAATCGATGCCTAGTATGCACCATCCTACTCACAGGATAAATCCCGGGCATAATAGTGTTCCATCGCATGGGATATGAAACATCGAATTCTTCAGCTGGAGAGACTAAGATCATAGTATCTATTTGCCATTGCATAATTGCATCGGCGACTGCTTCCAACTCCTCATCTGTATGTTCGACTTCATCGTCTAGTGGGGAAAGAGTCTCTGCAGCGGGGAAGCCGAACTCAGCTCGAAGATAGGTAATGTCTTCGTCAGACAACTCTTCATACGCTGGATAGGCAGGGAATTTATCGAAAGAAGGTGATTCACATGCAGGATACAAAATTAAAATCAACAACAGAATTGTAATTAGAATTGCGAGAACGAGGTATTTTCTCCGAATCATTTTCGGTCCCTCCTACATGTCATAACAATAAAACAACGCCGATATAATTTCGATACAAGTCTATGTAATATTTTTGTTCGAGAATTTCAGTCTAAAACGTTATTGTCTTTACACCAAAAAGTTGCTCGGATAGAATCTGAGCTATGAAAAATATAAATCTAAAATTTGCAATAGTGATTATTATCGTGTTCCTGTGTACACCTCTGTCTGCTTCAGATCCTGTTGAACATACCGTCTTTACCCGCCTATTTTCGGATGGACCTTCGCAGGTTGCCTATACGACTCAGTTTCAGCATGCAGTCCCACTGGAAACCATGATGCAAATTCTCGAACAAATTCAAGGACAGGTAGGAACGTTTGTCGCTGTTGAAGGAAGTCAAAATCCCTATACACTGTATTTCTCAGAAGGAACAGTAACTGCCTATATTTCTCTTGATACCCAAGGAAGAATGGCAGGTTTGCAATTTACTGAGATTATCCCATCAAAAATTACCTTGAAGGATGCTGTTTCCCGTATAGTTGAGATGGAAGGGCCATCGTCAATCTTGATACAGAAGAATGGAAAATCTCTTATCTCACATTTGATTCATACTCCGCTCGCTGTAGGATCCACCTTTAAATTAGCTGTACTTGCCGCACTTGATGATGCAATACAAAAAGGTGAGCTGAGCTGGAATCACGTAGTAACAGTACAGCAACAGTGGAAAAGTCTTCCCACTGGAATCTTACAAGATTGGCCTGAAGGAACTCACATAACGCTTGAAACCCTTGCCACCCTCATGATTTCGTTGAGTGACAACACCGCAACAGATGCACTTATCAAAATAGTCGGTAAACCATCTATTGAAAAATACCTGTCGCACAGTTTGCCTATGCTCACCACGGGAGAAGCCTTTAGACTAAAAAATCCTACAAACGAGAAAATGCTCACTGCATATAGAAAGGCATCTCAAGAGAAACGAATACAAATTCTTGATCAATTAACTACCCTCCCTCTCCCTGATGCAAGCCTTTTCACTAGCGACCCTGTCGCCTTAGATGTTGAATGGTTTATGACAACTGCCGAAATTGGGGATCTATTGAAACGATTAGCCCCGCTAAACCTCATGACAATAAATCCAGGTGTTGCTACCGACCCACACTGGCAGCGAGTTGTCTATAAAGGGGGGTCTGAACCTGGTGTTTTACAGCTCAGCACCTTACTCATCGATTCAGAAGGAAATCAATATATTGTTTCTATAACAGTCAATAATGAAGAAGGTCCTATTGATGAAACTACGTTTGTCAGTGCTTACCAAACCATACTTCATCAACTAAAAACCTTGTGATGCTAGTACCATAGCTTGATTTTCTTTTCACTAACACATGAAGAATTACTTTACAATCCGAAACATGCTGCAGAAAAATAGGTCATTTTTGCACTATTGCCTATACTATTTCTCTTGTTTGTTCTAAAATTGACAAAAGACTTTATTATGTCAATTTTGACAGAAGGAATAAATAGTGAAAGAATTGACCTTCGAGAATTTTCAAAAGCTGATTGCCTCACTGAGGATTAAGCTTCCCTCTTTTGACCTGCCTAAATTGAAAATCGGAAACAAAACTGCACCGGTTTCTATTGTCCAAGGTGGAATGGGAGTCGGCATTTCCCTCTCGTCACTTGCATCTGCAGTTGCAAACGAAGGCGGTGTTGGGATCATTGCGGCAAATGGTATTGGAATGATTGAACCAAACTATTTTACCGATGGAAGAGCAGCCAATATCAATGGGCTACGAAATGAAATTCGAAAGGCTAAAGCTAAAAGTCCTGGAATAATTGGGGTCAATATCATGGTTGCGTTAGAAGATTTTCAGGAATTGTTACAAACATCCATTGAAGAAAAAGTAGACTTAGTTGTATTAGGTGCGGGACTTCCAATTAAAAATATTCCAGTGGCACGATTAAGAGAAGCTGGAGTACAGGTTGTTCCGATAGTGAGTTCAGCTCGTGCGGCAAAGCTAATATTCTCCATGTGGAAAAAAATCTATAACGATGTTCCCGATGCGGTAGTCGTTGAGGGACCGAAGGCTGGTGGGCACCTGGGTGTTGCTGAAAAGGATCTCGAGGACAAAGCTTCCTCTCTGGAGACTGTTGTCCCACAAGTCAAAGCGGCGATGCAGGAATATAGTGAAGAGTTTACTAAGCCCATTCCCATAATTGCAGGAGGGGGAATATTTACCGGTGAGGATATCTACAACATTCTGAAATTAGGGGCGAATGGTGTACAAATAGGGACTCGTTTTGCAGCAACAGAAGAATGTGATGCAGACATTCGATTCAAAGAAGCTATTGTTGCGTGTACACAAGAAGATATCGGTATCATTAAAAGTCCGGTAGGATTACCCGGAAGAGCAATTATTAATAATTTCCTCACATCCACATCAAAAGAAAAACGAACATTCAATTGTCCATGGCAATGTCTTTCGAGCTGTCGTGCAGAGGAATCAAATTATTGCATTTCCATGGCACTGAATAATGCAAGAAAAGGAAATCTAACAAGAGGTTTTGTGTTTGTTGGAGCTGAAGCACATAGAATATCAGCTATCACTACTGTGAGTGAGTTAATTAACAAATTGAGACATGAGTATACTGAGGCTCTGTTCGCGGACAAGAAGTCATTTTTCTCTGAAGTAGCAGAGTTAGCAAACCGACTAAAGCACGAGTACAAAACTATGGAACAGAGAGCCAGAGAACTTAAGGAAACTTATCTTGAAGCGATAACACATGGTCCTGTATCCGATACCATTGCTTCAATAAAAACTGAATTACAAACAGTTAATTCACGTCTTTCCATGATTCAATACACGATTTCAGATAAGATAGTGAAAATTTTTCA
>CAZTUL010000033.1:0-25931 GCA_964616275.1 uncultured Spirochaetaceae bacterium
ATTAAAAACTACTGGGCTATGTCCTGAAAATTCTCTCTACTATGTAGCACTTGGTGCAGCCTACTGTGCAACGACATCATTGAATTTATCGGAAGCTGTTACTCAATTACGATCTCATAAGATTGCAGATTCAGTAGTCTCTATGCCGCCACTTTTCCAAAGTGAACAGGCATATACGGAATTTGCGGCAAGACACGCAAAAGCTACTGTTCCCATCTCTACCATAGACGATGCTACTTCATGCCTCTTCTTTGGAATTGATGCAGGTTCAACTACAGTAAAGACCGTCGCAATTGATCAAGATGGGGTTATTGTAGATTCCACATATCAGAGTAACAGCGGAAATCCAGTCCCTATCGTACGAGCAATATTGGAACGGCTCTATCGGGAACATCCCAATATATGCATTCGTGGAAGTGCAGTAACTGGATACGGAGAGGATATAATTCGTGCTGCCTTCGGAGTAGATGAAGGCCTCGTTGAGACGGTAGCCCATTTCACAGCAGCAAAACACTTCATGCCCGATGTTCAGTTTGTAATTGATATTGGAGGTCAGGATATCAAGTGTTTCCAAATACATAATGGAGCTGTTGATAATATTTATCTGAATGAGGCATGTTCTTCAGGATGCGGATCCTTTCTTCAGACGTTTGCACAAGCTTTGGGTTATCCGATTGAAGAATTTGCACAACTTGGACTGTTTGCACAACACCCTGTAGACCTTGGCAGCCGATGCACAGTATTCATGAATTCTTCGGTGAAACAGGCACAGAAGGAGGGTTCACCGGTTGAAGATATCAGTGCTGGCCTTTCGGTCAGTGTGGTAAAGAATGCTCTCTATAAGGTGATTCGAGCAACCTCTGCTGAGAGTTTGGGTAGCCGCATAGTTGTACAGGGGGGAACTTTTCATAACGATGCAGTTCTCCGGTCCTTTGAACTTGAGTTGGGTGCTGAAGTTGTACGTCCCACCATCGCAGGCCTTATGGGAGCCTATGGAGCAGCCTTGTATGCGAGGGACCATAATCAGGAGAAATCCGGCATTATTACTGCAGAAGCTCTTTCACGATTTGAGCATACCGTAAAAGTAACCACCTGCCGGCTCTGCACAAACCACTGTAGACTTACTATAAACACCTTCAGTAATGGAATGCGTTATATTAGCGGGAATCGGTGTGAGAGGCCTATAACCAATCGACTATCAATTGACGAATTCAATATGTATGGATGGAAGCTTGCAGAATTAGAGAAACTTAATTGCTACGTTCAAGAAGAGGTCCCTCAGGATGCAATCGGAATCCCGCTCGTTCTGAATATGTTTGAACTCATCTATTTTTGGAAGGCATTTTTTGATGTGTTGGGGAAGCCTGTGGTTTTATCGCCACTTTCCAATAGGAAACTCTACCTATCCGGACAGGCAACTATCCCGAGTGATACCGTATGTTTTCCTGCAAAACTGGTTCACGGTCATGTTCAAGCTTTGATTGATGCTGGAGTAAATACCATATTCTACCCATGCATGACCTATAATCTGGATGAAGGAAAGGGAGAGAATCATTTCAACTGTCCCGTGGTAGCCTACTATCCTGAGGTTATTGCTGCAAACATGGAACAAGTTCGTAAAATAAATTTCATTAATGGTCATGTCGGCATCCATCGAAGAAAGGACTTTCCTAAAAAAATAGCAGCATTATTAGAACCTATTCTCGGTAAAATCAAACCAGCACTCCTCAAACAGGCATCCGACGCAGCGTATGCTGCACACGAGGCATATATGAATCGAACACGCAAGCAGGGCCGGAAAATCATAGATGCCGCTCGAACTGAAGGTAAGCAGATTATTGTACTTGCGGGCAGACCCTACCATATAGACCCAGAAGTAAGCCATGGAATCGATAAACTCCTCAGCGGTTTTGGTGTTGCCATTCTTACCGAAGATGCAATTTCGTACCGGGTACCAAAATTTTCTACACATGTACTTAACCAATGGACCTATCATGCTCGTCTCTATGCGGCAGCTAAAGCGATTGCCGACGAGCCCGATATGCACCTTGTTCAATTAGTCTCCTTTGGATGTGGTGTAGATGCGATTACCAGTGATGAGACTCGTGACATCCTGGAAGCTTCTGGAAATATGTACACACAAATAAAAATCGATGAGATTACCAACCTTGGTGCTGTGAGAATTCGATTTAGAAGTCTCTTGGCCGCAATTGCACAGCAGGAGCGTACCCATGACAGTAATTGAACCAGCTTTCACACGGGAAATGCGTGAAACACATACTATCCTCGCTCCAAATATGGCAACTATTCAGTTTCGGATTCTTGTACATGTTCTTAAAGATGAGGGGTACTCGGTAAAATTACTTGAGAATGAGGGTCCACAGGTTGTCCGAAAAGGTCTTAAATATGTTCATAACGATACCTGCTATCCTGCTCTTCTCGTAATCGGTCAGATGATTGACGCCCTCGATAGCGGCGAATACGATTTGAATAAAACCGCACTTGCCATCACACAGACTGGTGGAGGATGCCGTGCAAGTAATTACATTCATTTACTTCGTAAAGCAGTCGATAAAGCGGGGTATACGCACATTCCCATTGTCTCTTTGAATCTCAAAGGAATGAATAAGAATAGTGGATTTAAAATTACTATTCGCATGCTTAGGAAAGGAATTGCTGCCCTTGTGTGTGGTGATACACTCATGCTTCTACGTAATCAAGTTCGTCCATACGAAGTACATCATGGTGATACTCAAATCTTAGTTGATCAATGGATTGCACGGCTCTCGGATCAGTATCGACAAGGTGATGGGTATACAAAGCGGGCAATGGCACGTGACTTACGTGCAATGGTTGAAGATTTTTCTCGAGTAGAGGTAGATTATGACCGTCCCGTAGTAAAAGTGGGAATTGTAGGGGAAATTTATATGAAGTATGCTCCCCTGGGAAATAACCATCTTGAAGATTTTCTCGCATCACAATCGTGTGAAGTTATGATTCCCGGTGTACTCGGATTCATCCTTTATGGGCTTCAGAATCAGCTTGAGGATATTAAGCTCTATGGAGGCAGCACAATCCGCTATGCAGTTATGCATCAGATTACACGCTATATTGCCGAACTTGAAGATATCATGATTCATGAGGTCGGGCGTGTACCTAGATTTACCCCTCCAGTACCGTTTAAAAAGACCATTGAATCTGCAAAAGAGGTAATTAGTCTTGGCTGTAAGATGGGCGAAGGCTGGCTGCTTACCGCAGAGATGCGTGATCTTGCCGAAATGGGGTACCAAAATATTATTTGTGTTCAACCATTCGGATGTCTACCCAATCACATTGTAGGAAAGGGGATGATTCGAAGGCTCAAGGAGTTGGATGAACAAATAAATATTGTCCCCGTGGACTATGATCCCGGTGCAACTCGGGTAAATCAGGAAAATCGTATTAAACTCATGCTCGCTGTTGCAAATGAACATAGAATTGAGCAGCTGGAGAAACAGCGGAATGAACAGCATAATCAGAGGTAGATGAATCGTCTGCGATGTTTAGGAATAGATTAATTGCTCATTGAAACAGCTGTCATGAAATGATATATTTCGCCCATGGAATACAAGCAAAGAACCGTGACATGCGGGCAATTACGAAAGACGGATGAGGGAAAACTCGTTGTTCTGAACGGGTGGGTACACCGGGATAGAAACCACGGAGGGATTCACTTCATTAATCTCCGGGACCGTTATGGAATAACTCAAGTTGTAGTTGGAGAGTCGGCTCCTCAAGAAGTGCAGGAAGTGGCAGAAAGTCTCCACATGGAGTACTGCATTGCTGTTCAGGGCGTGGTACGGGCAAGACCTGACTCTATGATAAATCCCGACATGCCTACCGGGGAGATAGAAGTTGAGGTAACTGAGTTACAGGTCCTAAGTGTATGTGAACCAGTACCTTTTCTTATCGACGAAGAGTCTGACGCAAAAGAAGACACCCGCCTTCGTTACCGGTACCTGGATCTTCGCTCCGGAGGTATGCAGCGACGAATCAAGTTACGTCACGATTTTGTGCGTGCAATTCGGGAGTTCCTGAGTGACCGGGATTTTTATGAAATTGAAACTCCTACACTCATGCGCTCAACTCCAGAAGGAGCACGAGACTTTCTTGTACCATCACGTCTCTATGCAGGAAAATTCTATGCCCTCCCCCAGAGCCCACAGCTCCTAAAACAGATTCTCATGGTGAGCGGCTTCGATAAATACTTCCAAATTGCCCGGTGTTATCGGGATGAAGATGCACGTGGAGACCGACAGCTTGAGTTTACCCAGTTAGACTTAGAAATGAGCTTCGTTAAACGGGACGATGTATTGCTCGTCATGGAAGAATTATTCGGTTACGTATTCAAGAAGGTCATGGATATTGTACTTCCAAAAAGCTTTACTCGTCTGAGTTGGTTCGACGCCATGAACACCTATGGTGTTGATAAACCGGATCTTCGATATAAGCTGCCATTGGTTGATGTAGACGACATTGCCCAAAAAAGCTCCTTTGGAACATTTACTTCGGTGTTAGAATCTGGAGGATGTGTTAAGGCTATTGTTGCTCCAGCTTCCGAAACGGTTGCTTACTCACGTAAATATATAACCTCTTTGGAGGAGGCTGCCAAAGTATATGGGGCAAAAGGACTTGCCTGGATGAAGGTAAGTGAGCAAGGCACTCTTGAAGGTGGTGTTTCAAAGTTCTTTATAGGTCAAGAAGACGCTCTTCTTGAACGCCTTGGAGCAAAAAGTGGAGACATGATTCTCTTTGTGGCTGACCAGTGGAAAAAGACCTGTAATTCACTGGGTGCGGTTCGTGTAAAACTGGCAAAAGACTTAGGTCTCATAGATCCGAACAAGTTTGCCTTCTGTTGGATTATTGATTTTCCGCTCTTCGAGTTTAATGAAGACAGAGGACACTGGGAAGCAGCACACCATATGTTCAGTATGCCGCAAGTCCAGTACCTTGATACACTTGAATCAGATCCAGGAAATGTGAAGGGAGATCTGTATGATCTAGTGCTCAACGGATATGAGGTTGCTTCAGGTTCTATAAGAATTCACGATGTAGAATTACAAAAGAGGATCTTCCGGATTTGTAATATTCCAGATGAGCAAGCTGAACAGCGATTTGGATTCCTGCTCAATGCATTCCGTTACGGTCCTCCACCACACGGAGGAATAGCTCCAGGTATTGATAGAATGGTTATGATTATGGCTGGAGAGACCTCAATTAAAGAGGTGATTGCATTCCCCAAGAACACCGCTGGAGTATCACCAATGGATGATTCCCCCTCTTTTGTAGATCAGAATCAGCTAGATGAACTGCATCTGATCATCAAGCAGCCTACTAAAAGCGAGTGAACAAACAGATCTGTGCAATTATCGGTGGAGGGCCTGCAGGGCTCTTCGCTGCTCTTTCTGCAGCTCGCGTTGCTAAAACTCAAGGCGTACCTACCTGTGTACACCTTTACGAACGGAATTCACAAGCAGGTCGAAAACTACTTACTACTGGAGCCGGCCAGTGTAATATTACCCGAAATGTATCGGTAGAACAGCTGCTCGGCCACTACGGTGACCATGGCCGTTTTCTCCGGCATGCCCTCTATTCGCTTCCGCCGATTCGTACCATGGAGCTCTTTGAGGAGATGGGAGTTCCTCTGACGATACGTTCCGATGCCAAAGTTTTTCCTGCCTCGCTATCGGCAAAAGATGTACTTCATACCCTCATACAAGCATGCGAGCATGCTGGTGTAACTATTCACTACGATACCCGAATAACAAAAGTTGATTATAATAATGATCAATTTACTCTCTTTTCAGAGCATCAAAAAGTAGGAGAAGCGAACAAAGTAGTTCTTGCAACAGGGGGAAAATCGTACCCAAAGACAGGATCAACAGGAGATGGATACTCCCTCCTTTCGGTATTCGGTCATACTATTATTACACCGCATCCAGCACTTTGTAACATTACAATCCCTCAATCAACCATAGGATCCTGTGCGGGAATTTCACTCGATACTGTGCATATATTGTTCCTTGATATGGACGGTAAACGACGTACAGCATCAGGGCCTTTGCTCATTACCCATAAAGGATTATCCGGCCCAGTCATACTCAATTCTGCACGCTATTTTTCCACCAATATGGAGATTACTCTGTGCTGGATTCCGAAGGAAGATGGACGGGCTCACCATCCACAGGAGATGGAACGCATGCTGGTCCAGCTCTGTGGTAAAAAGGGAGCTGCAAATCTCACTACTCTCGTTCACGAGATGGGACTTCCTGCTCGACTTGTACAATGGATCTTTCAGGAGGCGGGTATACGGGAATCAGTTCGTGCTGCAGAAGCTGGCAAACGAATTCTTACACCGCTCGCTGCAATACTCACCACACATACCTTCCGTATTTCTCTGCAGGGAGCCTTTTCTCATGCGATGGTCACCGCTGGAGGGGTTGAACTCGGTGAAATAGATTCAAAAACTATGCAATCACGTTTAGTTCCGCACCTGTATGTTGCCGGAGAGGTTCTCAACTGTGACGGAGATACCGGCGGATATAATCTTCAGGCAGCATGGTCAACAGGAGCACTCGCCGGAGAGCACGCGATTTCTGACTTTACGTGAGAGTGCTCTTTGAGTATCTTATAGATAATAATTTCACCATGGAGGAGAGAGTAATGAAACAGAAAATACATATTGTGTCGCAATTCAATGGAAGTGACGGTCAACTGATTACCGATTCCGGTGCAACAGTTGCCATGGGTAGATCAGCTGAGAAATTCGCTCCCTATGAGTTATTGCTCGGAGGATTGAGTTACTGCCTGTATAGCACCTTTGAATCTATAGCTGAGAAGATGCAGCTCGTATATGGAGCAGTTGAATTGGATATTGCCGGTGTTAAGCGAGATGAAAAAGTTGCAACCCTTGAGACGGTAACAATCAACGTAGAAGCAAAAGGAATTGAGGACCAGGAGAAGTTTAATAAAGCTGTTGAAATCAGTACCCGTTACTGTTCTGTTTTTCAAACCATAAGTAAAGTTGCCAAGATAGATTGGCATATTTCATTCGTGTAGTGGTTATGGTACAATAGAGCTGATGAACCCTCTTGAACATGAACGCTATGGTAAGATTCGCCTCTTTGAGACCTATATTCGGGCTCTAGCAAGCCTAGTAGACTACGATTCAGCCCTTTTGTCATGGAAGAAAAACAGGGTTTCTTTGAGCCACCGACTCGCTCAACATTTAGAGCAGGGATTATTTGGTACCCTGGGATCACACCATCGTTCGAGTTTTTTGGTTGATATGTGTGCACCTATTGTTGATGATAGTCGAGCTCTGGTACCGGATATCGTGGTACATGATCGCAATAGTAAAGAACCCAACCGACTAATGGCTATTGTATGTAGAGAGGGATACCTTACAGAAGAGGAACTCGTACAGCTGCATGCCCTTAAAACTAACGGCCATTGTGAGCTCACCCTCGCTATGGCCTTCCTTGCGAACAAGGAATACTTCCTCATCTATAGAGCCGATGATACAACGATTGACTACTACCATTTTCTTATTCACGAAAAGCACTGTCAGCTATTTAAGCGAAGACAAATCAGTGATGTCGCAATAGATGCTCATCAGCTAAAACTGGGCATTAAGACTCGGAAACGATTCGCCCCTCACCAATAATTTTATGTACTAGTCGTTTATGCGCATCCTCACATCCATTCCAGGGTGAATTGGTATGTTCTGCTTTATATTTCTGCGTCATCCACCATACATCATCCTCTAGCCGTTTTAAATTTCCCGAAACAAGTTCAGCAAGCTCAGCATAAAACTGACACTCCTGAGTACTGGTGAGAATCGACGGTGCAGCGAGAAAAAGTGGTTCCATATGATGGAGACAAACCCCTTTACCCTGCATGAACTCTCGATGAAAATCCTGGTCATCCCGCCATAATGAGACCGCAGTAACAGCATATCGTTCTAGCCGAGATTGCATGGCAGTACAGATTAAACACCCATGCTCTTGAGCTATAACTGAATCGAGAAGCATCTTTACAAGTTGACGACTCTTCCGTGCGGTCTTTGCCTTAATACAGGATGATAGTGCAGGTTTTAGTGAATCGAGTGTGTGTTTCATATAGGTATGGGAAATAAGTGCAAGACTTTGCGGTTTTCCTGCTTCTGCTAACTTTTGCCAGTGTTTGGGACAAAAGCCCGTTTTATGTATAGTGACACGGGTTTCAGGGTGCATAACTGAGCTGCCGAGATAATAATCCACCGCATGACTTTCTGCCTCTTTCATGAGTTCACACAGAAAACACTCTGAATTCGTTCGTATGCTGTCCCACACAGGGATAGTTTCAAGTTCAATTTTCATAGTCCGTACTTCATTTGCATAAGGTCATCACATCGTTCTTTACTTAAGGAACTCGTCTCCCACCCCTTTTTTGAAGCTGCAAGAGTTTCGGTAATGAAGGTCATTTTTGCACTGTTTTCCAATACTTCAATGAGATCAAATGCCGATATGAGCGTCTTACCTACTGTGAGGACACCGTGATTTTCCATGAGGACAATGTTTGAGGTTTGTAGTGCAGCAGCAACTGTATCGGCTAAAGTGACCGTTCCCATTCGAGCATATGGAGCAAAGGCAGGTTCTTCGAGAAGAAACCAGGACTCGGCCAACAATTTGGTATTAATACCTTGTTTCATGGCAGTGAACGCAGAAGCATAACAAGGATGAGCATGAACCACCGCCTGTATATCGGGACGTGCGAGAAGCGCTTTTTTATGCATCTCAGACTCCATACTCAATGTAAGTTCAGGTGTAAGATTTTCACCGTCCATAGAGACTACCGCAATGAGATCTTCTGTAAGATGCGCTTTATCGAGGTTTGAAGGAGTTATACAAAAGAGGTCTGGAGTAAGTCGAAGGCTTATGTTTCCTCCACTGGTAGTGGTCAACCTACAATTGTAGAGCCGAGTCATCAATGCGGCAACAGCACTGCGCTCGGATGCAAATTGTTTAATATTCATGGTTTCCTCCCTCTCCACTGTACCCATTTTCACGGGGAAAGAGAAGTGCATACCGTTGAGTAGGTATCGGCATTCTGCTACAATGCGCCTGTCGGATTGTCGTCAGAAAGGAGTTTTTCATGAGAATGTCTACCGTCTTTTCTCGCACACTGAGGGAAGTGCCTGCGGGAGCTGAGAGTTTAGGATATGGGTATTTAGTGCGAGCTGGATTCATTCAGCAGTTAGGAGCAGGAATTTTCTCAATACTCCCCTTCGGACTTAGATCAATTAGAAAAATTGAGCAGATTATTAGAGAAGAGATGGATGGGATTGGTGGTCAGGAAATTCAGATGCCTGTTGTAAATCCGGCAGATATTTGGAAAGAGACTGGACGCTACTACAGCATAGACAAAGAAATGAGCCGTTTTCAGGATAGAGTTGGAAGAGACATGGTTCTGGCAATGACGCACGAGGAGTGTGTGACCGATATTGCCCGGTTTGAAATTGATTCCTACAAGCGCCTTCCACAGATGGTTTATCAGCTGCAGACTAAGTGGCGAGATGATCCACGCCCTCGTGCCGGACTCATCCGAGTGCGCGAATTCACCATGAAGGATTCCTACAGCTTTGACCGAGATTATGAAGGGTTGGTTGCACAATACAAAGCACACTACAGTGCCTACTTCCGAGTATTTGGACGTTGTGCACTGCCTACTATTGCAGTTGGATCAGATTCCGGCATGATGGGAGGAAAGGTAGCTCATGAATATATGTATCTTTCGAGCGTTGGTGAAGATACTATCATCATGTGTCCAAGTTGTGGATATACCGCAAATAGGCAGGTCGCTGTAAGTAAAAAAGTCTATCACACACAGCCTCAGCTGCCCATTGAGGAAAAACATACTCCAGGATGCACGTCCATTGAAGATTTAGCCAACTTTCTTTCAATCCCAAAATCTCAGACAGCGAAGGCACTCTTCTTGATGGGCACGTTCATTGACGACACAACAGGAGAAGAGGAACAGAAACTCATTGTCGGAGTAATTCGTGGGGATATGGATATTGAAGAAAACAAGGTCCAGAATGCCCTCAAGGCTAATGCATTACGCCCTGCCCATACAGAAGAAATTCAAGGAGCAGGAATGGAACCGGGATATGGCAGTCCTATAGGATGTGCACCCAATGTCCTTGTAGTAGTGGATGATTCGGTTGCCCAATCAAGTAACCTTGTTGCCGGTGCAAATAAAGTCGATTATCACTTGCTCAATACCAATTTTGGAAGAGATTATACGGGAGAAGTTGCCGATATTGCATCTGTTGCTGCAGGTGATACCTGTACCGTATGTGATTCAGCGTTACAACAGAGCAAAGGGATTGAAGTAGGAAATATTTTCCAGCTTGGTACGCGATACTCCGAGGCCATGGGTTGTATGTATCAGGATGAATCTGGAGTGAGAAAACCGGTAATTATGGGATCTTACGGCATTGGAGTGGGTCGATTGCTCGCTTGTCTTGCCGAGGAATACCACGATGATTTAGGTCTTAGGCTGCCAATAAGTACTGCACCCTATCAAGTCCATCTTGTTTCTCTCGTGAAAGACACTGAGATTGCAGAGGGTATCTACAAGAAGCTTGTCGATGCTGGTATTGAAGTTCTCTATGATGACAGGAAAGAGTCTGCAGGGGTCAAATTCGCCGATGCAGATCTTATTGGAATTCCCATTCGTCTTACATTGGGTAACCGTTCACTAAAGGAGGGTAACGTCGAGGTGAAACTCCGGGCAAAAACGGAAGAGTCTTTCACTTTTTCAATTGACACTCTCGTTAAGGATACACAGTCCCTCATAGCAAAACTTAACCAAGAGATTCGCTCCACCATGGTTCACAAAGAGTTAGAGTAAAAATCAGGGAAAAGATAACTAACGTGCACCTGCAGCTTTGAGAATTTTAACCACATAGGAACGTCGAGACATTCGTGCATAGTCAAGTGCAGAGCGGTCTTGATAGTCTCGTGCGTTTATATCGCTGCCTGCCCGAATAAGAGCAGAAATCACACGAGTGTCATTACCACTGTTTACTGCCATAATCAGAGCACTCTCACCAAGATAATTTACCTCGTGAATATCTGACCCTGCTTCGACTAAAGCCTCAATAACCTTTGGACTTGGATTGTGGTTTGCAGCTAATTGCAACGCAGTTGATTTATACTGAGGTTCACGAGCCGTTATATCTGCTCCCCCATCAACAAGAGCTTTGATAACCTCTGCACGTGAATTGAAGAGTGCGGCTCGCATAAGAGGAGTAAGACCAAAGGAGTCAGTTCCCTGCACATCAGCACCCTGCTTCAACAGTTTTACAATTGGAGAAGCACTCTTTGCACTGTCTGCCGCCGTTAGTAATGATTCCAGTAGTTTATCCTGATCCATTTTCATACCTCCTCGGTAATTTAAACTCAATATAAATATGGGGAATATCGGCTCGATAGTAAAGGGGTAAGTGTTCTCCGTATGCAAATTTGTTGCCCAACGACTTATCACATAGTACTATTCGTATATGTTAACAAAAGAACTTATCAGACTAGTGCCAAAGGTAGAACTCCATGATCATCTTGATGGGGGCTTGCGACCGCAAACTATTATTGAACTTGCACGAGACTCTGGAATTTCACTTCCCAGTCAAGATCCACATGAGCTTGCAACTTGGTTTGCACGCGGGTGTGTTCAAAAAAGCCTTCCTCTGTATTTAGAGACGTTTGAGGTTACTGTAGCAGTACTTCAGACACGAGAAGCTTTACGCAGAGTTGCGAAAGAGGCTGTTGAAGATTTAGCTGCCGACCATGTCGTGTATGCAGAAATTAGATTTGCACCCATACTTCATACTGCTAAGAATTTGAGCATGGAACAGGTAGTAGAGGCAGTGCTCGAAGGAATGGATGAGGGGAAACGGAAAACAGGAATGGCATACGGAGTTATACTCTGTTCTCTGAGAAATCAAGATCCTGCAATTTCTCTTGAAGTTGCAAAACTGGCTGTTGCCTATAGAACTCATGGTGTAGTGGGATTTGACTTAGCCGGTGATGAGAGCGGGCATCCACCAAAACGTCACCTCGATGCATTTCAGTATATCCGAAATCAGAATTTCAACATTACCATCCACGCGGGAGAGGGTTTTGGGCTTGAATCAATCTGGCAAGCTATACAGGTCTGTGGTGCACACAGAATAGGACATGGGACACGTTTGATTGACGATATGACCATCCAGGGATCAAAAATTGAAAAGCGGGGTTCTCTCGCCCATTTTATTCAGGATAGACGCATTCCGATTGAAATGTGCTTAAGCAGCAATGTAGGAACTGGTGCTGCCCCCGATTTTGCCAGTCATCCATTTAATGTGTTTTTCCATAATAATTACCGCGTATTTCTCAGTGTAGATAATCGCCTGATGAGTGATACCACACTCTCTAAAGAGATGCAAATTGCAGCTGAACACTATGGTTTGACATTACGAGATTTGGAAAAGATTACGGTAAATGCCATGAAATCTGCATTTATTCATCATGATGAGAAGATTCGTATAATATTTGATGTCATTAAGAAGCGGTATGCAGAAATACGGAGGGAGTGGAGTCTCACTGACTAGCGATTTCTTTTCCATTCATCAAACGGGTTAATCCTCAATCGGAACATCATATACAGGAAGGCAAAGCCAAAGCCTGCAAGATGGGTGAGATGTGCTATGCCTCGCGTGCTTCCAAAAACCTGATTCACCATCTCGATTCCAGTATAGAGAATAACTAACACAGGAGCACGAAGTGGGAAAATACCGAAGACAAATACTCGTGCATAGGGGTACAGTACCGCGAAGGCAAAAAGTACCGCATAGACTGCACCGGAAGCTCCAACCAAGATTACATTCGTCCCAGCTAATAGATACGAGATGAGAGAGAAAATTCCCGAAAGAGTTCCTGTGAGCAAATAAAAAAGGAGGAATTCTTTACTTCCGAGTCGTCGTTCTACCGGTGTGCCGAACATGAAGAGTCCCAACATATTAAATAGAATATGTGTAAAGTCGGCATGGACAAACATATAGGTAAATACTTGCCAATACCAGCTACGGTAGACAATATAGGAGGGTACCAGAGCAAGGTACCCGTAGAGTCGCGGAACCATCATGGTCAAAATGAAGACGACGGCGTTAATAATGATAAGTTTAAGTGCTACATTTGAGTAACTATATCGGAATTTTCTATTCAGAATTGTATGCTTCATAGCAAGAACATAGCTATGAGAAGATGTTTCGTCAATTGTGCAACAGTTGCACGTCTACTCTCAGGTGTAATTTTTTTTCACACCTTTTCCGAGCCTTTCTCCTCTAGGTAGAGAGACCCAAACCCCTGCTGCACAGGTATAATATGATAAAAACAGCCATTATTTGCTGATTTTTACCTTTTTAACGCTAAAAAGGTAAAGTTGGCACGGACAATGCACATAGATATGCACAGAGCAACAGTTTTTTCATACCTCCTTTAGTGTGATTTTCCTTGGAGGCCAGCGGAATTCTCTCCCCACCCCAACAACCCTCCCGCTGGCCTCCTCCTTTTTTTTAATTCATGATACACTTCCCTCATGGCAAAAAGTAGACGAGATACTGCAGATTTCTATACGCTGAAGGCACGAAAAGAGGGGTACCCAGCCCGATCGGTGTATAAGCTTGAGGAAATTCAAAAAAGTCATACAATTATTAAACCAGGTAATACGGTACTCGATGTTGGAGCCGCTCCTGGAAGCTGGACTCTCTTCACACATAGAAAACTCATACAGGGGCGTGGAACAATTGTTGCTGTTGATTTAAATCCATTAGGATTGCACCCGGTACCTCCCACTGTGATAAGCTATGTTGGTGATGCCTTCAGTCCAGAAATTCGTGAAAATCTAGTCGCACACGGACCGTATGATGCCATTATTAGTGATGCAGCTCCAATGACTACGGGAAATCGGTCGGTTGATACATCCCGGAGTGAATGGCTTGCTGAAAGTGTATTGCTGCTTGCTGAGGAGCACTTGAAGACACATGGGAATCTTGTTATTAAGATTTTTCAGGGTGGCGGGGAGGTAGCAATACTTCAACGTATGCGAAAACTCTTTGTAAAAGCGAAGCCTTTCAAACCAAAAGCAAGCCGGTCAGACTCCTTCGAGATTTTTCTCATTGGAATCGACCGGCTCTCCTAAGCATAATCGACTGTTATAATGGTACGACTATTTTTCTTGCAGTGCTGCCACTGGCATATGAACATCAACCTGCGGGAATGGGATTTCTAATCCAGCTTCTTGGAATTTTTTCAACACCTCTTCCTGGAATCTAAAGTAGACTGTCCAGTAGTCGCCTGGAAGCGTCCATGGCCGTACTACTAAATCAACTGAAGAATCATTCAGTTTGTTCACCGCAATGACCGGTTTAGGATCGGAGAGAATTTCTGGATAACTGTTAATAATATCCCAGAGCAATTCTTTAGCCTTAGAGACATCGCTGTCGTAGGCTATTGAGACACCCAGTTCAACACGACGCCGATCGGTAAATGAATAGTTGGTAATTGCGGTACCCCAGACGAGCTTGTTTGCCATGGTAATTCTCTTATTATCAGGGGTCGCTAGGGTGACACTCATCATGTCCATATCCTTTACTGAACCACTGATTGAACCAATCTCAACATAATCACCAATTCTGAATGGTGAGTTGAGTGCGAGCATGACGCCTGCAAGTAGATTACCCAAGGTTTCCTGGAATGCAAAACCGAGAATAAAGCCAGTAACGCCTAATCCAGCTATAATTGGAGCAAGACTCACTCCCATCTGTCCGAGAATGATGACAATAAGGAATATCCATGCAACAGATGCAACGATTTTAAGAATTAACTTCTGCATGAGTTCATTAATCTTCTTGCTCTTTTTAAGTGATTTTTCAATCCATTTTTTCAAGAATGCTATGAGAATTTTACCCACAATCAGAATTAGAAGAATCCCAATTATGGTAAAGAAAACCCCAACCGCCTCTTCATTGAACCAGAGTACGAGTGATTCCCAAACAGATCTCACTTCCGTTTGTACTTCCATACATTTCCTCCAAAGGACTTCACTTTTAAAGTGAATCCATTTCTTTCTATTTTACGCAATAACCGCGGCGTGCACAACCGCATGGTCATGCGTTACCTGCCAAGCAAGGTGTTGAGCCTTTTTACGAAGTCTGCAGGATTCTTGAGCATAACACCTTCATTCAGCAAGGCCTGATCGAGGAGTACTTGAGAAAGGTCGGAAACGTATGTTTCATCCTCTGAATCTGCGATTTTCCTGACAACAGGACTATCTACATTGATTTCTAAGATAGGGGTACTTTCGGGCATATTGCCGGATTGTCCCATAGATTTGAGGATTTGCTGCATCTGAACCGACATATCATCATCATCAACAACCACCACCGCAGGAGCATCTGAGAGACGGGTAGAAACCACAACATCTTTAACCTGATCTCCAAGGGCCTTTTTGATTTTCTTTACAACATCCTTGCCCTCTTTCTTCTTCTTTTTACTCTCTTCCTTATCTAATTCATCAACTGCTCCAGATTTGTTGATTGCCTTGAGTGGAAGTTCTGCATAGGTGCCTATAGATGGAACCACAATATCATCAATGTCGTCAGTCATGAGCAAGACTTCAATTCCCTTCTTCTTATAGGCTTCCAAGAGAGGTGAACGACGAATTGTCTCCTCATTTCCTCCTGCAAGGTAGTAGATGGTCTTCTGATCCTCTTTCATCCGCTCCTTGTATGCTGCAAGGCTGGTATAGCCTTCGACCTCCGAACTCTTGAACCGAACCAGCTCAAGAAGAGCCTCTCGATTTACGTAGTCACTGTAGAGACCTTCTTTTAAAGGTCGATTGAACTGCTCAACAATCTTGCTATAGAGTTCAACATTCTGTTCAGCAACCTTTTTAAGTTCACCGAGTATCTTCTTTACAGAGGCATTGCGGATGTTGCTCATAACTCGGTTCTGCTGAAGAATTTCACGACTCACATTGAGTGGCAGGTCTTCACTGTCAATCACTCCTCGTACAAAACGAAGATAGGTCGGAAGAAGCTCTTTTTCATCGTCTGTTATGTAGACACGTTTCACATAGAGCTTTACTCCTGGTTTATAGTCAGCATGATAGAGATCAAATGGTGCCTTAGCAGGAATGTAGAAGAGTGTTGTGTAATTGTTCACTCCCTCTGCTTGTGTGTGCAAATAGAGAAGTGGATCTTCAGTGTCATGCGAGGTATTCTTATAGAATTCGTTATAGTCCTCTGCGGTAAGCTCGCTCTTACTTCTTCGCCAGAGTGCTGCAGCGCTGTTAATCTTTTCTACCTTATGAGTGCTTCCTTTCTTTTTGCCTTTGTCGTCATATTCATCTTGATCATATTCAAGATAAATTGGGACAGCAATGTGATCAGAATACCGTTTTACGAGTCGCTCGAGTGTCCATCGATTTGCATACTCGTACCCCTCTTCATTGAGATAGAGGGTAATTGTTGTCCCCTGAGTATCACGCTCTGACTCTTCCAGGGTAAAAGAACCTTTACCGGTTGATGACCACTTCCATACTTCATCGCTTCCTGCTTTTTTACTTATCACTTCCACCTTTTCGGCTACCATGAAACTACTATAGAACCCAACACCAAATTGACCGATTAGATTTGAATCTTTTTTCTGATCTTCGGTGAGGTTCTTTAAGAATTTCTTGGTCCCGGAGCGAGCAATGGTTCCAAGGTCGTCGGCTAAATCATCGTGCCCCATTCCAATACCGTTGTCGCTTATTACAAGCACCTTCTTATCGTCGTTATCTTCGAAAAAGATATCAATACGAGGGTCAAGCTTCAGAGCCTTGAAAGCCGGGTCGGTCAGGGTGAGATACTTAAGTTTATCCAATGCATCTGATGCATTACTGATAAGTTCACGCAAGAATATCTCTTTGTGTGAGTAGAGAGAGTGAATGATAAGATGTAATAGTTCAGACACTTCCGTTTTGAATTTTTTCTGTTCCATGTGTTCCTCCGAATCGTGTGTATACCAGAGATAACATAGTGAATTTTTTGTCCAACGGCAACGTTCTGATTAACATTTACACACTTCTGGGCTATGCTGAGGTATGCGATTTACTCAACCAACTGCAGCTCGGCAACTCAATCGTCTCAGAATTCTCAATCTTCTCTCACAGCATGAGGGACTGAGCCGTGCTGATGTATCTCGCCTGCTCGGATTGAACAAGGTCAGTACGGGAGAGATTGTTGATATACTCATACACGAGGGAATGATTGGAGAGACTGGTCCCAGAACCACCACTGCTGGACGTCGTCCAGTAGCCCTAGAGTTGAACAAAGATTGCAAGATGGTGATGGCTGTAGATGTGGGAACGAGAAATACTTCTGTGGCTTTAGTGAATCTTGCCGGAGAGATGCTTCGGTATGAACGTTTCCCTACTGCGCAGGAACCTACTCCGGAGCAAATGGCAGCAACGATTATTCAGGCAATCACCAAGTTTTTTTCTCGCATGAAAGATCCTTCCTTAGTGAGCGGGATGGCAGTTTCGATTCCTGGTGTTGTAGAACCGGCGACAGGATCGGTACTTCATGCACCCGATTGGGGATGGGAGTCGGTTCCTCTTGCGTATGCCTTAAAAAAGCACCTCCCCTTTCCGGTTCTTGTTGAAAACAATGTGCGTTCTATGGTATTCGGTGAACGATGGTTTGCTGAGATTTCTCCAGAAACAACCTACTTCTATGTGAATTGGGGAGAACATATTGGTGCTGCGTGGCTTGCTGGAGGAAAGATTATCTCACAGGATTGTCAATTCGGTCATATTCCGGTAGCACAGACAGGTGTATGTCGTTGTTCCGCTGTCGGGTGTTTAGAAACGCAAGCGGCAGGATGGGCTTTAATTGAGAACTATCCAGAGGTAACTTCAGTAAAACAACTCTGTTCTATGGCAGAATCTGAAAGTGTTATTGACGGAGAGTTGCTGCAGGCTGCAGAATCGTTGGCTCAGGGACTTATTTTTGCTGGAGCTCTACTAAGACCGGATAAGATTATTATTGGTGGCGGGATTGCTGCACTTCCTGACCGATACTTTTCTGCATTGGTAAAGACCTTTAACCGAAAAGCCTCCCCATTAATAAGCAAAAAAACGACCATTGAACGCTCACAACTTGGGGAACGAGCAGGCATACTAGGAACCGCAGCTATGGCTTTGGATGAATTCGTTTTCAAGAGATCTTTGCTGGACCAGTTGAAACACCACCAAAAATCCTAACCACTCCTCATACCATATCGGTACTCTGAGATAAATGAATGGTATGCAAGCAAGCTTTCGTTTCCGGCACTCTCTCGGTAACGGTCCAATAGGGATTGTTCCGCTACCCTCGCTTCGTTGGGAAATAAAAACCGCCTCCCCTTGGGGGAAAGCGGCACCTCCTTCAGAGCATAAGGTGCGACCTTATGTCCATGCCTCCTTGTACAGCTTCCGCTCTGCACAAGAGCAACTACAAGGTTGATTATTACACGGAATTGTCTACTTGAAAAGAAAAATTTTTTGACTGGTGGTTGGTAATTTTTTAGTTTTCTGTGATAAGAGAGACAACAATATAGGCGATATAATCATCTGAGGCAGCTGCTCTAAATGCAGATTCAGCCCCATTGTCGGTAAACCGAACTGAGAATATTCTGCTGTCAATATTAAGACCAAGTGAAATGGTAACTTGGGAGATGTCTTCGTTCTCTTTGAGAGTTCTCTCTGTTGACCCGTCTGGTCGTTCAAGAACTACAAATTCAATAGTGTCATTTATGGAATCATTGGTATTCTCCATTGCACTGTAAGTATATTGAATGGTATATGAAAGCTCTTCTATGGGAGGATTATCTACCCTAAGCGTCCACTGACCAATATCGACCCCTAGCCCAGTTGGCAGTAAGTCTACATTGGTAAGAAGATTAAAGGATTCTTCGGTGATAGGGTTTACAGAAAAATAGAGACCGGGTTGTATATAGCCTCTGAACGTAAGCGTACCAGAATCGAGAACGGTAGGCTCACTTCCCTCTGCAGCCAACATGGAAGGGAAGAGAATAATTAGTGCTGTTAATACAATACAGACCCACCGTTTCATATAGTATTTTTCCTTCACATCGTATTCGGATAAGACAAAGCACCCCGTAGGGTGCTCTGTTCTTTTATTAACAACATAATCAAATTGTTGTTAAGGTAATCGTGATAGTGTCTTCGTAGTTACCAGAAGGAGCTCCAGTAGCAGAAGTTACACCAGCTGCAGTCAACCGGAAGCCTAAATTTCGTCCATCATCATAGTTTCCTGCGGTAGATGTGAATTCAGTTGTATCTGAAGTTGTGGCCAAGACTGTTCCACCAGTACTTGCTCCTTCAGCATACTCTAAGAGCTCATATTCAATAGTATTACTAGCTCCAAGTAGACCATCATATTCATAGGTAACGGTATAATCTTTTGAAAGCTGATTAACAGCAGTGAAAACCCAACTACCAATAATGTAGCCATCACTTGTTGGGCTGACAGCAGAAGAAAGCAAATCTACTCTTTCTGTGACTAACTGATCCTGAACCACCTGGAATTGTGTTTCGCCTGGGAGTATTTTTCCATAAACAGTAAGATCACCGTTTCCTACAGTTGTAAGGGCGAATGCAGAACTACTTACTAGAAGAATTAAAGCCAGAACTATCATTAACTTTTTCATATAGATACCTCTCTTACAGTATTCACTGTACGTATAATGTAGTACTGGTTATAACTTATGTCAATAGCATTCATATAAAAATCAAATATTTTTTTGTATTAATTGTTAATTATTTTTATTTATATATTTCATAATGTTTTATTAAATACGAAATCAGCTTCATCATATGTCACCTGAGGTAATTCCTCGGGTATTATCATGGTACCAATAGAAATCAAAGAGGCATAAATCCCAGAAAAGGGGCTCTCCCTGTGACACGAGATATCCAATTTTTGATGTATATGACATGCAGCATGTCGTTGATGCGTATAATATTTACTGAGCTTCCAGAATCAACTGCAGTGTAGTCTGATAGGCAGAGTATGGAGGATAGCTCTGTGAATCTACTCGCTGAATATAGAGGGGTCCCTCATTAATGTCAGAGGAGTAGGTACCGTTAGTCTTAACCAATGAGGTGAATTCATCATTATGATACACCCAAGTAGTCCCATTGCTCACACGGTATGGAATACGATAATCGATAGTTCCAATGGTTGCATTAAATGTTCCAATAACTTCACCGCCGAAGGTAACTGAGTAATCTTGAGGATGGTTCAATCGAAGAATAAGTTGAGATGAGCTATTTGAGGAGACTGACCATCGGCCAGCTTCAACACCAGGAAGACCAACTTCAACAAGAATATCCCCCTCATCCAGTCGAACTCCGTTCGGCGCGACATCGAAATACCCGGTGAGACCGAAGATCGATTTCGGAGCAACCACCCCATTGATCAGGAGCGAGGAAGATCCGACCGCTTCAGCCATGAGCACAGAGGGAAGGAACATAATGAGTAGTACGATGTATAGGAATGCCTTCTTCATGTTTTGCTCCAGCCCACGCCTTTGATTCCAGTGTAATAAGGCCGAACACTTATGTCAACAGTCAAGATAAAACTAATTCATTATTATTATCGTTCTTCAGAAATTTATCTCTTTTTTCTTTATTGATAACTATTTATATCATCATGAAGAGAAATAAAGATAGAACATAAGTTGAAGTACATCATGAAGAAAAGCCTATGATCAAAAACTTTGTCGCATGTATCGTATAAACCATGATGGAGGCAATCGATGGAGATGTGTCTCCGAAGCGCGGTCCGCCATTTCCAGAAGTGTCTACTTTAACGCAACCACATCACAACAAAAAGAAGAAGTGCCCGCTGCCGGACACCTCCTCTGTGTGGATACTGTGGATTCCTTACCTGGTACCTGTTTTCCCGAAACCTCTCATTCCTTGCCTTCTTTGGGGCTTTTCTGTGGATTTCGTGGAAATCCTACCTGGTACCCATCCTTATGAATTTGTGATTCTCAGTCTTCCCCCATCGAAGGGTTATCCAAGAAACACATCCAAAGGTTCCCAACCCCGTCACTTAAAATCGAAAGGATGCAATCCTAGGAGGTACGCAATCGAACGAATAAGACTTCACCTTCGTCATATAACGATGCATCGAACATGAGGACTACGAAAAAACCCTCCTCAACAGAACCTATCTGCACGGGACTTGTGTATAGGTGATCAGTATCACCAATGCACAGAAGCAATATAGAAGCTCAATTCAGAATTAGAATATTGAGAAGTACTTGTTTCTCGTCCTGGTAAATTGCTGATGTTGCCCCCATCAAGTTCTTCATGTATCCAGACTCCATGCTCAACCAAGTTCAACTCACTTCTAATGTCTAAACGTAGAAAGAGTGTCCTTTTAAGGGACACCCTTTCCATTTAATCTTTAGCAACTGTTACAGCCGCTATTTCTTTACCCTCTGTTGTTAATTTACAGTAATCGAAGCTTTAACCCAACCTGAGTATATATCACCTTCTGCTGTTTGCGGCAAACCATAGGCCAAATTGTCAGAACCATTAAACGTTACACCCAAACTATAAGTTGCCCACTTCGGCCCATTAGTCGCAGCAGTTTGGTTAAGAAGGTTTCCTGAAGCCTCAGCGATTTCATCTGTTCCAACAGTACTACCTGCTAAGAAATTAATTGTTAGCGAACCTTCCCCGATAGTTCCAGCATCTTTTGTTGCACTAAGAGAATAAGGAACATAAGTACCTCCTGGGCCAACGAGAGGAAAAGTAGTTAACGTAACATTCACCGCTGTTCTAGCATTAGTAGCAAAGGCGTAATTACCAACAGATTGAGCTACATCAATTTCCATATCCAAATCGTCAACAGTCTGGTCTTCAAAAATAGCACTAAAAACCTGCCCAAAGTTAGTATAAGATGTTCCAATATAGAAACCATGATTTGTCTTAACCCCCATTGTAGATTCAAGAACTATCTGGGGATTATCACCAAACGCCGTTCCGGCCACGAGAAGCACCAACAAGATTGCAATCGCCTTTTTCATTCTATAACTCCTTTCTTGACCTTCAGGGTCATTTCTATTCAATTTCATTTCCACCATTTCTTGGTGTATGCCCATACAATACTGCAACTCCAAACTTATGTCAATAGAGAGAAGAAAAAAATGTTGAATTTTTTTATAAATTTTTTCAAAAATTTTTAATATATTATATTATATATATTTATTATTCTTTCACTCATCTCATCTTATGACATTTTAATGCATTTTCCTGTTATTGTTTCTGTAAGTAAGTACATTTGAACTTTATATATAAGGCATTTTACTATGAATTCCAGCATCTTATGTCAAAGGATTTTGCTAACATCTGACACACCTTGTAAAAAGAGACCCGGATTACTCCAGGTCTCTGTATGAATTCTAACTCTCTCTATTGCAAATAACCGGCTAATGTATCTGCATAAACTGCAAGTACATCACCCAGCTGCTTCGATGGTCTAATAGCATTCTCTTTACCAGCAAGGTGAACAATACCGCTCACTGGCTGATTTGCCCATACCAGACTATCGTGAATCCCAAGTGGAACATGAATCATTCCCAGAGTCTGTGCATAATGAACCATGGAGTCCAAGCAGAAAGCCCCTTCGCAAATACTATGTGTGCAGCTAGTGAAACATGCGAAATACTTACCGGTCATCTCTCTACTTTCAATAAGAGCATACGTAGAATCCATAAAAGCCTTCATCTCAGCTGATACATTCCCAAATGTTGTTGGACATCCCAGTATAACCATCTTACTCTTAAGAAGAGTTGACTCACTCGCTACAGGAAGTGCCTGGATATCCTCATAAAAATCATTCGCTGTGTCGGACTTGTTAGCCCAAATATGCAAATCGGCATCTTCGACACGATACAGCCGGGCATCTACCCCCCGCTCCTTAAGAAGCTCCTGTACATAGGTAGCAATAATGTAGCTGTTTCCGTTTACGCTGTGAACAATAATAGAACACCGATTCATAGAACCTCCTCGTTAGTGTAAAAACACCATGACTTACATCCAATATACTATGAGGGGTCTTTAACACCAAGCAGTAAATCTTCCTTCTCGCTCTGAGAGAAATACACGAGTTCCATACGCTTCGCTTAGCAGCTCCTCGGTAAGTACCTCTTTTTTCTGACCATCAGCAAGAATCCGACCATCCTTAAGCACCACCACACGTTCAATTGAAGGGATTATTTCAGAAAGGTCGTGCGTAACCAGCAAAATCGTTCTTCCCGAATGTACAAACGATTCGAGAGACTCTCGGTACATCCGTTTTGCCGGTAAGTCTAGATTGGAAATTGCTTCGTCAAGAAGCATCACCTCTGGATCATGAACCACAGCACGAGCTAACAACACGCGTCTTGCCTCACCGGAAGAGAGTGTTCTCATCGGTTTGTGTGCTAAATGAGCTATACGCTGGCCTTCCAAACATGCTAAAGCCCGCTCTTCCATCTCTGGAGTTATCTGGTGATGAAAATCCAGCCCAATACTGCTGAAGAATCCCGATAGAACTATATGGTACACCGGGTAGGTGGTGTTGCACATGTATTGCAGCGATTGACTCACAATCCCCATGTGTTTTCTCAGCTCCAGAATCTGCCACCGCTCTTTTCCAAACAGTACTCTCTGGCTATGAGGAGCCCAAATGGGATGAACCTCTTCGCTCATCACCTGAACCAGGGTTGATTTACCGGCCCCATTGGCTCCAATAATTGCCACATGTTCCTTTTTATATATAGTGAGGGATACTTGATCCAGGATTGGACGACCCGCTCTTCTTACTGTGATATTTTGTAACGATACAATCGCCTCTGCAGACATACATAAGCCTCCACAATCCATAAGCATACGGATAGCGGAGGCCACTTGCAAGAGCACCTTTGTATGAAAGGTGTGCTATGCGAACTGAAACTTGCTCTTCTTTGCTGCGTATTCCTCAATACGTTTTTTAAGAGAAGTAAGATTCACCAACACCAGGGCAACAGCCAAATCGGTCTGACCGTTCTGAAGTGCCTCTACAATGTAGCGATACTCACGAACTTTCTTCTCATACTCTTCCACTGTCACTGCTGAATAGGAGAGACTCTCTTCAAGCAACGGAGATAAGTTTTCGTAAATTGCATCCAGGATAATATTATCATTAGAACGTACCAGCACCTTATGAAAAGCACTCTCATATTCTTTGAAGTTTTCTGCGGCTCTCGGCTCACGAGCCTGCAGGCTTGAAAGTGCATGCTCCATCTTTTCAGCAGCATCCACTAATTCTCGCACGACCTCTTTTCTCCGTGGGTTACGGGAAAAGTCACGTGCAGCAGAAACTTCAACACTTGTACGAACATGAACTAAGTCAAGCATAAGTTTTGTGTCGCTCGAACCACTTCGTAAGATAGAATCTGTCAACGATTCTACGAACTGATCGAGATTGTTGCATTTTACACATGCCCTCCGGCCTTGACTGACCGTGAGAAGCCCCTTAGCCTCAAGCTGCTTGAACGCCTCCCGAATTGAGCGTGAACTCGCATCAAACTTCTCGGCAAGTTCTTGTTGCGAAGGCAGCAACTCTCCAGCACTCAACTGCCTAGAGAGAATCATCTCCTCTAAATAATTAGCAATGCGTGCCGACTTCGTGCGTCCTTGCAATTCATGTTGCGGAACTCGTTCAATAGTGTCCAAAAGGATGGACCTCCTTATTATTCTTTCACTTATGACAACCCTCAAAATAAGTCTGACATAAGTATAACGCTATAAATACACCCATAGTGTACTATATAGTAATAAAAAAAGCAAGAGGCACTATAAAAATATTAGCTGATGACATGAGTTATGTACGAAGTATGGTATTAGCTTTCAAGTAAAATGCCCTTTCACTTGCGTAAAAGGGCGTTTTCTCATCGATTATATACCTTATATAATTGTAGCTTCAAGTTTTCCCTTAATGGCAGTGAGGTGCACCAGCGCCAGTGCAACGGCAAGATCGGTCTGTCCCTGCTCAAGGGCTTCAACCAGGTATCTATGCTCACGGGTACTTTTTTCCAGTTCATTATACGTATTGGTTATTTGATCCATGCTCTGATACAGCAACGGAGAAAGATTCTCATAAATTGCCGTCAGAATTACGTTCTCATTAGAGTCAATAAGCGTCTTATGAAAATTGAAATCGTGATTATTCCATTGAGTCATTGCATCCGGGTCATCAGATTTCAACCGGGGAAGCAGCTGCTCCATCCGTGTAGTAAGATTATCGAGAGAACGAACCAGTATGCTTCGCTGATCACTTCTCGAAAGCTCTCTTGTTGCTGATACTTCAACTGTTGTTCTTACCTGCATAAGATCGAGCAGCAACTTTTTATCTGTCGTATGATTGCTGATAAGGGTAGAAGAGAGTGATGCCACAAACTGTTCTAAATTATTAGATTTCACCAGTGCACGTTTCCCCTGGCTGATTTCCACCAACCCCTTCGCTTCCAATTGCTTGAAAGCTTCTCGAATAGAACGGGAACTTGCATTAAACTCTGTAGCCAATTCTTGCTGAGATGGCAAAGGCTCACCAGCTTGATAAACCTTTGAGAGAATCATCTCCTCTATTTGCCTAGCAATCTGTGCCGACTTAGTTTCTGTACTAAATGATGTTATCATTACCTTCTCTACTCCTTTACCTTCACCTTAATAATATGCCACATTTTTCAGCAAAAGGATACTAGAAAAGAAATTCGCTCAATTTTTCG
>CAZTUL010000034.1:0-25290 GCA_964616275.1 uncultured Spirochaetaceae bacterium
GAGTTATTAAGAAAATTGTAATTTTTACAAATTATGCAGGATTGGAATATGCTTGTCAACTTAGTATTTGCTCCTTTGTCAGTGTTATCATTTACTACATTATAAACCTTTCGACTAATAATAAAAACCCCTTATTGGTTATATATAAAAAAATATGAAACTCATAAATTGACATATGCAATGTATCAATTGATAATAACAGTGTAAACAAAAGTATAAACATATGGGGGTTTCATATGTCAGATCTGATTGTCATGCTCACGCATAACGATGTCACTGTGACTGATGCTAAGAAGGTCTTTGTTTCCTGTAGTGACCTGCCAGTTACCTACTGGGGGTTTAAGAATCTGGGGCTTCCCTTGGATCAGATGCAGGATCTTGTTACCACCATGAAGGAAGCTGGAAAGACCACCTTCTTGGAAGTAGTTACCTTAGAAGAGGACGATTGTCTGGCTGGTGCAGAAATGGCGAGAAGCTGTGGGTTCGATTATCTGCTGGGGACGGTGTACTATCCCTCAGTAGCGGCCTTTGTAAAAGAGCATCACATTAAGTATTTGCCCTTCTGCGGCACGGTAACGGGACATCCCAGCATTCTTTCGGGATCTGT
Organism: uncultured Spirochaetaceae bacterium; assembly: GCA_964616275.1. Taxonomy (GTDB): domain Bacteria; phylum Spirochaetota; class Spirochaetia; order Sphaerochaetales; family Sphaerochaetaceae; genus CAYZJV01. The sequence continues at coordinate 608 of CAZTUL010000034.1, forward strand.
AGAAGAGATTGTTGCTGACGGATTACGCCTGCAGGAATTAGGGGTACAGGGGACTGACATACTTGCCTACCGGCATAAGGATCATCCGGAAGAGGTGATGCGTGCTTTGTGTGAAGCATTGACGATGCCGGTGATAGCAGCAGGAAGTATAGGCAGTTTCGAACGCATCGACATAGTGGAAGAAATTAATCCATGGGCATATACCATTGGATCGGCTCTATTCGAACATAAGTTTAGTGATGCACCAAGCTTCAGAGGTCAGTTGGAAGCTGTGCTCAATCATCTGAATACCTAGAGAAAAGGGAGGGATATATGGACGTTGTTGTAGTACGAAAACAGGATGCAAAAGTATTTATGGAAGGTCCGGAAGTCTGTAGAGAGTACCTTGTTACACCAAAAATCACCTTTGGTACTTCACGACTGCTACCTGGCCAGCGAGGGGATATAGATCCAGGACACGCTAACTCACACGAGGTGTTCTTCGTGGTGAAAGGTCATGTGATGCTCTATACCGACAAACAAACCTATTATGAATTATTTGAACAGGACATGATTCTCATGCCGGAAGGGGTTCCACATACCCTCATAAATATTGGTGATTGTGAAGCTGTAATCTCGTGGAGCAAAGCTCCAAGCGAATTATGATTGAATAATGAGAGTAGCTGGAGGTAACCAAGTGGATAGATACATTTTAAGTTTAGATCTTGGAACTACTGCGATTAAGGTCGCTATCGTGGATGGAAAAGGGAAGTTAGTAGCAACCTCAACACAAGAGTACAAGTTGTTGACCCCCGATACCCTCTCCGTTGAACTGCCCGTTGAAACCTACTGGGATGCCTTTAAGAAGGGTGTCGTAGAGGTTATGAAAAAAAGCGGCATACACAAAGATGCTCTGGTGAGTATGGGAATATCGGCACAAGGCGAAACGCTCATACTGTTGGATAAGGCTCATAGACCATTGCGAAATGCCATAGTATGGATGGATAATCGGGCACAAAAAGAGGCCGATGAACTCGATAAAGCATTCCCTCCTGAGGCAATGCAGAAACATACCGGTCAGGTGAGTATGGTACCCACATGGCCTGCCGCGAAACTCTTGTGGGTGAAAAACCATGAGCCACAGGTGTTTGAACATATTCATAAAATTCTCCTTATTGAGGATTACTTTATCTTTAAGTTGACAGGGAAGTTCGCTTGTGAAGGTTCCCTCATCTGTTCCACAGCATATTGGGATATTCGAACCAAGCAGTGGTGGCCAGAGATGCTCCAGTACCTGGGAGTCGATGAGTCCCAGCTTCCAGAAATATTTGAACCCGGTACTGTGGTAAAGGCGGTGCTTACATCGGTAGCCCAGGAACTCGGTGTTGGTGAGGGTATGGTGGTTTGTACCGGAGCTCTCGATCAAGCTGCTGGAGCTATCGGTGTCGGTAATATTGCACCTGGACTCTTTTCTGAAAATACTGGTGCTGCACTCGCAATTTGTGCGTCGGTGGATGAACCGTTTATCGATGAAACGCAGCAGATGCCGTGTCACTACCATGGTATTCCCGATTTATATATGGCACACACCTTTACCACTGGCGGCATGGTGCTCAAGTGGTTCAGAGATGCCTTCTGTTCCTTGGAGATGATGCTTGGCGAAAGTACCGGACAGGATCCGTACTATCTCATGGATTTAGCTGCAAAACGAATTCCCGCGGGATCAGATGGACTGATTATGCTACCGCACCTTTCAGGAGCAATGGCACCGGAAGCTAATCCAAAAGCAAAAGGGGTCTTCTTTGGTCTCACCATGAAACACACCCGAGAGCACTTCATTCGAGCAATCATGGAAGCTGTGGGATTCATTGTTATGAGGAACATTGAAGCAGTTGAGGCTATGGGTATTCCCGTTAAGGAAATTCGGGTTCTTGGCGGTGGTTCAAAGAGTAAAGTATGGAATCAGATAAAGGCCGATATTACCGGAAGAACCATTTACACCACAGAGAACTCAGATGCAGCGTGCCTGGGTGCCGCAATAATCAGTGGTCTTGCCGTGGGAGAGTTCACAAATATTAAAGACGCTGTAGGCAGCATGGTTGTGCTCAAAGATAAGTTTGAACCGAATATGGAAAACCATGCAGTGTATCAGCGGCTATACGGCCAGTATAAGCAGTTATATGAAGATCTCTGTCCGCTCTTCGATAAAGCTGAGGAGTAAGTGATCTGCATAGTGCAAAGACTGAAAGAGGAGGAAAAGCAAGAATGAATAGGTTTGATAATAAGGTCGTTGTTGTTACCGGTGGAGCCTCTGGTTTGGGCAAAGAAAGTGCAAAAATGTTCGCAAAAGAGGGAGCAGCGGTTGCAATTTTAGATATTGATACTCGGGCAGGAGCAAAAGCAGAAAAAGAGATCAATGAATTCGGTGCACGAGCTCTCTTTGTTTCCTGCGATCTTACCGACCCAGTTCAAGTGGATCAGGCTTTTGCCACAGTAGTTGCCACCTACGGACGAGTCGACATACTCCACGCAAATGCTGGAATTATAGATGTACCCATGACGATTGATGAAATGCCGTTCGAATCATGGCAGAAAATGATCAACATAAACCTCCATGGCATGTTTCTCGCAGCAAAATACGGGATTTCTCAAATGCTGAAACAGGACAAAGGCGTTGTCGTCTTCACCGGATCAAACTGGGCTTACGTATGTGATCCCGGATTCAGCAGTTATGCTGCCAGCAAGGGGGCCGTGGTTTCATTTGCCCGTGCCTTGGCTTTGGATCATGCAAAGGACAACATTCGCATTAATGTGGTCTGCCCTGGAAATATGAGCACACCGCTTCTTGAACGCCAATTGAGTCTCGAAGAGGATCCTGAGGCGGCCTTGGAAAAGATGGGGCAAGTATCTACACCACAGGAAATTGCAAATCTGGTGTTGTTCCTTGCTAGTGATGATGCATCCGCAATGAAGGGTTCTGCTGTGATTATCGATCAGGGCGAGACTCTGGGGTACGGAATCGGTCTTCGCTCAATGAAGTAGCGAAGAGAGAGGAAGGAGGTTCAATTACATGCGAAGAAGTAAATGGGCAGGATGGAATGGTTGGATACTTCCAGCCAGTATACTGTGCTTTATCATAGCGCTCATTCCGTGGCTGATTATGATATACAATAGTTTCTTCAATCTGTCGTATACCAAAATCGGTACCGGTCAGTTTGTTGGACTCGACAACTACCGTAGAGCGTTCGAAGATCCCTCATTTTTAACCAGTTTCTGGATTACCATGAAAATACTCCTTATTGCACTCCCCGTTGAATTCCTGTTAGGACTCGCATTGGCAATCCTGGTGGCTCGGCACGTAAAAATGAGAAAGTTTGTGGTTCCCATTTTAACAATCCCTATGGTGATTGCTCCGGCAGTGGTTGGACTCATATGGAATTTGAATCTCAACCCGAACTTTGGCCCAATGGGAATATTTCTGAGGAACCTCGGCTTCTCCTCCGATGGGCTATTAGCAAATACAACTACAGCGTTATACACCATCATTGCTATAGATATTTGGCAGTGGACACCCTTTATGTTCCTGTTATTCCTATCGGGGCTTGTAGGGCAGCCAAAAGAACCATTAGAGGCAGCTCAGGTCGACGGTGCCACAGCATGGCAAACCTTTAAACGGGTCAGCGTTCCCGCACTGAAGCCAATCTTTATTGTTGGATTTCTCCTGCGGTTTACTGACGTGTACAAGCTGTTCGACACCATATGGACTACCACCGGTGGAGGACCTGGTATGTCTACCGAAGCATTAAGTGTCTTTGGTTATAGGGTTAACTTCGGGTATTGGCATATTGGCTATGGCAGTGCCGTAGTTATGTTGATCTTCATTATCAGCTATCTGGCATCACTTGTGTTCTTCCATACTGTAGTACCGCCAGAAAAAAAGATTAACTGATTGTGGTGAAGGAAAAGGAGATTAAGATGATTAAGAAAACTACGTACAATCAGTTTGTGAATGTTATCGGGATTATTCTTATTGTAATTGTCTGTATGATAGCCGTTGTTCCTTACTTGTGGACCTTCCTATCAGGATTCAAAGAGCGTACCGATATTCTATCGACCACACCAAAACTGTTCTTTACCCCTACGCTTAAAAACTTTCCTGAAGTATTCATAACCAATGGATTCCTCGTCTATCTACGGAATTCAGTTACCACTGCAGTATTTGCCGTGTTGCTCTGTCTTATTACCGGTGTACCGGCTGCTTATGCTTTCTCTCGTTACCACATCTATGGCAAAAAGCACCTCTATTTTTACTTCCTTACAACACGTATGTGCCCAGCTGTTGCTGAAGCTCTTCCGCTCTACATACTATTCAGTAAATTTGGACTTTTAGGAAAAACTCCGGGGTTGGTGCTCGCCCACTGTACCTTTATTGTGGCATTTGTCATTTATGTTATGAGAACCTTCTTCGATGACATTCCCGAAGAACTCGATAATGCCGCTCTTGTTGATGGATACACCGAGTGGGGTGCTTTCTGGCACGTTATTATTCCTATAGTGAAACCAGGAATCGCCTCTACGGCACTGCTATCATTCATCTTTTCCTGGAACGAAATGCTGTTCTCGCTGATTCTGGGCGGGCACAGTGCAAAGACGCTTCCTGCGAGCTTCAGTGGACTCATTACACCACACGGCACCTTCTGGGGGCAGTTGTGTGCTGCAGCAGGCGTAGTTACCGTTCCTATCATCATCTTGGCAGCAATCCTACAGAAGTATCTCATTCGAGGATTATCCCTCGGTGCGGTCAAGGGTTGAGAGGAGGAGCGAGTATGGCTAACAAAGGAAATAAGTTCACAAAATCGTTATTCAGATTTGTCTGGGGACCGGAAGTCGAGTTGGGCGATTGTATTTTCTACACCATTCTTACCCTGGTACTCATGGGTCTTGTCTGGCTTTTCACCTTCGAGCGGATAGGTATTCATGTGGGATTTGTGTTAATTCCCTGGGCTGGCGTTGTTTACGCAATCTGGAAACAGTATATCAAATACAACAGACCCAAAGATAACAAACATCGGGAGGAACACCATGGCTAAGGTTGAATTTGAGCAAATTGGGAAAATTTATCCAGGCAATGTCGAAGCAGTGAAGAATCTCAATCTCACAATCAACGATGGTGAATTCATGTGTCTTCTTGGGCCTTCTGGATGTGGAAAATCTACAACCATGCGTATGATTGCCGGTTTGGAAGAGATTACATCGGGAAAGATGTACATAGATGGTGAATGTGTAAATGATATGACCTCCCGTGACCGGGATGTCGCCATGGCATTTGAAAACTATGCACTCTACCCGAATATGACGGTTGGACAAAATATTGCTTTCCCATTGGAAATACGAAAAATGGACAAGCAGGTGATTGAGGAGAAAGTCCGAGAGGCAGCAGAGCTGCTCGGTATTGAAGACCTGCTTCACGAACCTATCAAAGGTCTCAGTGGGGGAGTTCAGCAACGAGTCGGTGTGGCGAGGGCTCTGGTACGTAATCCCCGCGTCCTCATTCTTGATGAGCCTATAAGTCACCTTGAAGAGGAACTAAAGGCTAAAATGCGTGAAGAGCTGCGTAAATTACAGCGTAAACTGCAGGTGACTACCCTCTATGTTACCCACGATCAGATTGAAGCAATGGTTATGGCAGATCGAATTGCGATTATGAATAAAGGTGAGTTACAGCAGGTAGATACGCCACAGGTTATCTATCATGATCCTGCAAATGTCTTTGTGGGTGGGTTTATTGGAGAACCTCCCATGAACTTTATCACCTGTGCCTTGAAAGAGGTGGGCGATGCCACATTGTTTAGTTTTCAAGGTGTCGATTTGCCCTGTCCTAGAGATTTATATGACAGGATTTTGGAAAAAACAAAGCGACCAGAGGTCATTATTGGTGTGCGTGATTCTCAGATTGAACTTTCAGGTGAGAAGCGAGAAGGGTTCGCACAGGGAAAGGTTTTCTTCATTGAGCCGAGAAGTGAGGAACTGCTCGTTACTATTGAACTTGGGAATGAGCGTATTCTTGCTAACACCGGTATACACACCAACGTTGCCATAGATGCTCCAGTCTGGGTTGCCTTTGCATACGACCGCTGTAGTTTCTTCGACACAGTGACCGAAAAAAATCTTTTTAGTTAGGGGAGTGAGTATGGCTACAATCAGATTTGAACAGGTACAGAAGAAATTTGGTCGGGTAGAGGTCTTTAACGATCTGACATTCGAGACGCAAGAGGGAGAATTTTCCTTCCTCCTTGGGCCGTCGGGAGCCGGAAAGACCACGATTCTAAGTATTATTGCCGGTATTACTCCCGTCTCAGATGGCAAGGTATACATCAACGATAAAGATATTACCAAACTAAAACCGCGCGAACGGGATGTAGCAATTGCCTTTGAATCATATGCACTCTATCCCAATAGAACGGTGATGGGGAACATGAGATTCCCTCTCGATGCCCCGTTGCGAAAAAAAGATCTCTCTGAGACCGAAAAAGTACAGAAGGTACATGAGATCGCCCGTATGTTGCAGATTGAGGAGTTACTCGAGCGGTTCCCCCGTGAATTATCGGGAGGTCAGCGTCAGCGTGTGGCACTCGGAAGAACATTGATTCGTAGACCCACATTTTTCCTACTCGACGAACCTATTGCACACCTCGATGCCAAATTGCGACACCAAATGCGCGGTGAACTCAAGAGGTTACAGCAGGAAATGGGAATTGCTACATTCTGTGCCAGTCCCGACCAGTCTGAAGCGGTCGCTATGGCGGATCGGATTTTCCTGTTGAACAAGGGGAAAATTGAACAAATTGGCAAACCGGATGAACTGTACTTCCACCCAGTAAATGAATTTGTTGCACTTATGCTTGGTGAACCAAAAATGTCGATATTTCCCGTCGAAATTATGCAGAAGGAGGGGGCTTGGTATGTAACGAATGATGACGTTCTCCTACAGGCTCCTGAAGGTTTTGGTGCGTTTGTAAAGGAGCATAAGGTACCAAAATCGGTAGATATCGGATTGCGACATACCGATATAGAAATTTCATTTGAATCTGCAGCAAAGGAGGACGGGTATCAGGAGTTCAGAGTTGATTTTTATCAAGTCAACGGAGAAAAGTTGATTATCACTGCAATACGTGGAGCCACTCGGATTGTTGTTGAAGCATTGTTCAGTCCTGGAATGTCCATTGAGTACGGCAATCCAATATGGTTGAAATGGTCATCAGATAATTTCTATCTCTTTGACACGATTTCAAAGATGTCACTTGTGTGACAACAAATAAGAGGAGGGGAATATGAGAAAATCAGTATCAGTACTCATTTTCTTGCTGTGTTTGGTCTTAGTTTCCACGAGTCTTTTCGCTCAAGGCGGTAAGGCAACTGCAAACAAGGTCGATCAGATTACTTTCAAAGGAGAATGGACACTCGCCGAAGCGGCTGCACCATGGAAAGGAGAAACCCTACGGTTTATTGGTGAATCACTCCCACCATTGGAAGCTCTCGCAGAGGTTAAGGGAGAGTTTGAACGAATTACGGGAGTCAAAGTTGAGATTGAACAATATGGACAGGCCGAAGTAATTCAGAAAACTATGGCAGATTTTGTTGGAAAAACACAAATCTATGACATGATTCTGAGCCCACATCGTCAGCTAGGTACCTACGTCGAAAACAACTGGCTATACCCACTCGATACTTTCCTGACCCACCCAAAATTGCACGATCCAAATTTTGACATTCAGGGTGGAGCTATTCTTGACGAGAAATACTGGCAGGAGGTTTCCTGGTATAACGACACCGTATATGGGCTGCCATTCCACTTTATTTCTATGTACATGTGGTACCGCTATGATGTGTTTGAAAACCCAGCTGAGCAGCAGGCATTCAAGCAAAAATATGGTTATGATCTGCCGTCACCTCCAGTCACCATGCAGCAGTTCTACGATACAGCTGAATTCTTTACTCGAAAGAAAGGTGAAAGACTTGCTGGAAAAGTACTTACAGACGATGTATATGGTGTAACACTCATGGGTAAGCGCCACGTATCTACATGGTATGACTTCCTGAATATCCTGTATGCCTTTGGTGCACGTGATTTGAATATTGACAAGGGTGCAGAGTATGGACCGGTTGTGCTTAATTCGCCACAAGCCGTTAAGGCACTTCAGTTCTATGCCGATATGGCTAAGTTCTGTCCTCCAGGATTACTCTCTGCCGGATGGGATGAATCACAAGCTGCTATGCAGCAGAATATTGCCGTAATGGGGTTAGAATGGGATGATGCTGTTGGAGCAGTTGAAAATCCTGCCGAATCACTCGTTGCCGGTAAGATTGCCTATAGTGGTATTCCAATTGAATCTGAGAAGGCCATACAGATTGAGGGATGGAACTATCACATTCCTGCAAGTTCCAAAAAGCCTGAGCTCGCATGGCTGTTTGTCCAGTGGGCAATGGGAACAGAGGTTCAGAAACAGCAGATGGAGCGTGGTGGCCAGTCAGCAATTCGTGCTGTCTATGATGATCCAGAAGTTGCAAACTTGCCATATGTCCCAACAGCCATCTATTTGAAGACTGGTGGAAAAGAAGTTCTGGCTATGAGAAAGACTGGAGCTCGAGATGGATTTGGAGTTCCCGAGACTTTCGTGAAGGCAATCAATCCAAAGACCAACGATACATCAGTCTCGCTTGTTCCTAAACCAACCTTCCCAGAACAGGAAGAGGTAATGCAGGAGATCCTGCTTGCAATTAGCAATACACTCTCTGGTACCATGACTGCAAAGCAGGCACTTGACGCTGCAGCAGCAAATATTGAAGCTATAATTAAATAGTTTCTCTTCGACTTTATATGTAAGTGGCCTTCGGCTTTGCCTAAGGTCACTTATTTTGTTATATTAAAGTAAATAATAGTAACAGTTCGTACAGGAGGTACACATGGACAAGGTAATAATTCCTACGAGTAAGAATCCACTTATGATGCCGGTAGTGGTAATTAGTACGGTTTCACCCGAAGGGGTAAAGAACTTTTGCAGCATTGCCTGGATCACTAAAGTGAATTCCAATCCACCGTTGGTGATGTTTGCTCTGGGTCCACACAAAAAGACCTATAAGAATATTATGGAATCTAAGGTGTATGGAATAAATATCCCAAATAGGAAATTGATAGATACCATAGATTATTGTGGATTGAACTCGGGAAATACAACGGTGAAGGACCATGTGTATACCACCTTTGAGGGATCAATTACCCATGCTCCATTAATTGAGGAATGCCCTGTAACAATTGAATGCGAACTTTGGAAAGTTGTAGAGACACCGAAAAATCATCTTGTTATTGGAGAAATGCGACAGATTTATGCCGATAACGATGTACTTGTCGATGGCAACATAGATATTGCTGCATTTGATCCGGTACTCCATGCAATGGCTGGTGATAATATCTACTTCGCCGCTGGCGAGAAGACTGATGATGCCTACCAGAAGAGGACGTTATCCTAGGGAGATATAACTATGGCTGATATAGGAAAAAAAGGGGAGCACATCTTACCATTCTTATCAAAGGGTGTAGCTAAGATTGCTCTGGTAGTTGAAGATGTTGAGGAGGCGGTTAAACAGTACTACAATCTGTTTGGCATTGGCCCTTGGCATTTTTATACATTTGGAGTTCCAATTCTCAGAAAAATGACACGATTTGGTAAGCCCTCTGAATTTCGCATTCGAGCAGCTTTATCGAATATGGGAGAGACTCGCATCGAACTTATTCAACAACTTGAGGGAGATACGGTTTATGCCGATTTCCTGAAGGAGCACGGGTTTGGAGTTCAGCATATCGGTGTGATTGTTGATGATATGAAAGAGGCTATAGCACTTGCTGAATCACGGGGAATTTCTGTGGTAATGGAAGGTGTTGGGTATGGACTTGATGGTGATGGCCACTTTGCCTATCTCGATACAGAAAAGCTGATTGGTGTCATGGTCGAGCTGATTGAGAGACCTAAGAGGAAACACCCGCCAGAAAAGATTTATCCATAACATCTTCTCTTTTCGTACAGCTTACAGCTGATTTAGGCCACTATCCAGCATGGATTTTACTTACTAAAAACATGCAGCGAGGGTGGCTTTTTTTGTATACAGACCCTGCACTATTGGATTGATAACCTTTCGACTGATAATAAAATGGTATTAATAGTTGTATATAAAAATTGATTAAACTTATAAATTGACATATAGAATGTGTAGCTACATAATGTGAGTGTTAATAAAAATGTTAACATGCAGAGGTGTGGACTAACTAGTTGAATTCCCGAGTTTATGCACAGATCAAGTACAAAAACTCAATACGAAATACTTATAGTGTAAAAGCTTGTAAAGAGGAAGAAAAGTATAGGAGGCAAGTTTCTAGGACGTGTTATTGCAATCGAAAGGTATTGTACGTGAAGTCCATCAGGTGAGGTGGTACTGTTGATATGCATCTCACAATAAAAATTAACCTGTACATAAGATGCAGGTGAGAAGGGGGAAGTATGAAAAAGAGATTTTTCGGAATGGTAATCTTAGTTGGCATCATGAGTATTGCTGCGTTATATGCAGGGGGGCAAGCTGAGAACACCATCGAGTTCGGAGTGAACTATGAGTTGACCGGTGGCTTTCCAATTATTGGAACTTCGGCGAAAGAGGGTGTTGCTCTTGCAGTTGAAGAAATTAACGCCGCAGGAGGAGTCAAAGTAGGCGATACTATGTATACACTCGTACCAAAGTATCTCGATAATGGATTTAATGAAAGTGAAGCAGCTGTCGTCACACAGAAATTTGCAGATGATGATGATATTGTTGCCATTATCGGACCGAATGATTCGGCTATGTGCTTAGCTTCTGCTCAGATTGTAAATGCACAGAAGATTCCTACCATTACACCTTGGGCGACAAATATCGATATAACAAAAACTGGCGATTATTTCTTTAGAGCCTGTTTTACTGACGATTTCCAGGGTGCCATATTAGCAAAATATGCGTATGATAAAGAGGGTTCAAGAACCGCAGCGTCACTGTATGACAAATCAAATCCATACAACGTTGGTATTGCAACAATTTTTGCGAAAACCTTTGAAGAGTTGGGTGGGAAGATTGTTGAGATGCAGACATATAGTGCTGGAGATACCGATTTTAATGCTCAGCTGACACGAATTATCAACAAGAAGCCAGATATCCTCATACTGCCGAATTTCTATGAGGAAGTAGTAAACCAAGCTTCTCAGGCAAGAAAGTTGGGGTACGCAGGTAAGTTTATCGGATCTGACACATGGGGAGATTCTTCAATTCTGGATGCCGATACAGAAGGCTTGTTGAATAATGCAGTTTGGGTTGGCCACTATCATGTGGATATTGCCTCTCCAAGTGCACTTAAGTTCATCGATTCCTATAAGAAAAAATTTGGAACCAGTAAAGTCCCTAACGACATTGTCGCTCTAAACTATGACACAGTATACCTTTTGAAACAGGCTATAGAAAATGGCAATAAGGTTGACCGAGCCTCTGTGCAGAAAGGGCTATCAATGATCAAGAAGTTTGAAGGAGTCACCGGAAGCATGCAGTTCGGAGGTGCTATCCTAGGCGATCCATTGAAATCTGCAGTAATGATTCAGATAAAGGATGGAGCATTCAAGTTCTTGACAATTGAAAAACCATAAATACAGTCTACGAGATCTTCGGTTGTGCATAGTTCGCTGTGTACAACCGTATTGCTAGCTACGCAATGAGGGAGTGTACAACGATGAGTATGTATCTGCAGCAACTAATTAACCTTATACAGCTGGGAAGTATTTATGCATTATTGGCAATAGGTTTTTCGATTGTATATGGAATCGCCCGACTTGTGAATTTTGCACATGGCCCAATTTTTATGGTATCGACCTATCTCATCTTCTACTTTGCAACGTTCATGTATACAGTAACGAGCAACAGTTGGGTTGTGTATGCGTGTTCGCTCCCATTTGCAATTATTTTCACTTCATTGTTAGCTGTGGTAATTGAAAAAATTGCTTACCGGCCTTTACGGGGCGGGCCTATTGTTGCCCTTGTTGTCTCTTCGGTCGGAGTCGGGATGATTCTCGAGTATGGAGTCTTACTCCTCATTGGCCCAGTGCCAAAACGAATGCCGGTACTGATAAAAGACATTCCCTTTATGATTGGGGATGCAAAGATTTCGCTTGCGAGTATTGTGATTATTATCGTGGCGATTATATCAATGATTCTTTTGAGCCTTTTCATTAATCACACAAGAACTGGTGTTGCACTACGTGCAGTATCGCAAGATCCAATAGCTGCCAGTTTTATGGGTATTTCACGAAGTCTGATTATCTCAGTAGCGTTTATACTCGGAGCCGTTATGGCAACTATCGGGGCATCGTTGTACACGACCATCTACTTTACTTTCGCTCCGTATATGGGTGATAGAGTGAACTGGTACAGCTTCATCGCAGCAGTTATTGGGGGTATCGGAAATATAAAAGGAGCCGTGCTTGGAGGATTTCTTTTAGCTGCGCTGAATGTAGTTGGAGCTATGGTACTTCCTGTGTCTACCTATAAAGATGTGCTTGTATTTGCAGTTCTGATTATTGTCCTCCTGTTAAAACCAACAGGTCTTTTGGGCAAGAAGATTATTGAAAAAGTATGAGTGGGGGACAGCTCAGATGAAAAAAGTAGTAAAAAAAGTTCTGTTCCTGTGCTTATGGTTAGCACTGCTTATGTTGTTGCAACAGACGAGTATATTGTCTAACACGCTCAAGTTGATTCTCCAGTATATTGCCATTTATTCAATTATGGTTCTCGGGATAAATATTATTAATGGGTATCTTGGAATTTTCTCTCTTGCTCATGCTGGTATTATGGCTATTGGGGGATACGCTTCGAGTCTCATTAGCATGTATTTGTTGAAGGCTCCCATCTTTTTCCCGATTAATCTATTGCTTGGCGGTTTTGTAGGAATGGGAGTCGGGTTAATTATTGCCCTTCCATCTTTTACGGTCAAAGGAGATTATCTGGCAATTATAACGCTGGGATTCTCCTTGCTCGTACAAAGTCTCCTTCAGAATATTGATGCGATTGGAGCGTCACGAGGTCTCAGGCCGATACCGAAGAACACAAATATTTTTTGGGTTGGTCTTACACTTTTCTTGGCAATTTTCCTTGTTAAGCGATTTATCGGTTCAAAGTACGGTCGATCTTTGTTGGCTATCAGAAGTGATTCTGTGGCTGCAGAATTAGTAAGTGTGGATGTAAAACGGACGAAGTTGATAGCGTTTGGGTTGTCATCATTTCTGATCAGTATTGCTGGTGGATTGATTTGCCATCTGTTGAGTTATACGAACCCGGGAGCTTATGGCTATAGTTTAATCATTGAAGGGCTTATCATGGTGTATCTTGGTGGAATCGGTTCGATTACCGGTTCGATTCTTGGAGCAACTATATGGCAAATCCTTGTGGAAACTCTTCGCTTCATTGGTATGTGGCGTTGGATTCTGGGAGCTGTCATTCTTATTTCTCTTATGATATTCAAGCCCACTGGGTTGTTCGGAAATAAAGAAATTTCTGTGAAATGGTTACGTACGATATATACCAATGTTGCACAGAAGCTTACACATAAAAAGGGTGGTCGAGTATGAATAAAAAACCACTCATAACTTTTGATTCGGTTAGTATGCACTTCGGAGGCATCAAGGCTGTTGATGATGTCTCCTTTAGTGTTCATGAGGGACAGATCTTTGGTATTATCGGGCCAAACGGTGCTGGAAAGACGACCATTTTTAATGTTATTTCGGGTGTGTATGTACCTACTAAAGGGGTTGTGTATGCCGAGTCGGTTCCCTTAAATAATCTGCCTCCACATAAGATTATCGGTACTACCGTGGGAAGGACTTTTCAGAATATCCGTTTGTTCAATGATCAGACAGTGCTCGATAATTTAAGAATTGCTCAGTATTGTAGGATTAGATATGGCCTTATGGATGCACTATTCGTAACTCAGAGATTCAAACAGGAAGAGGCGAGGATAAAATCTGATGCAATGGAGGTTTTGGAATTTCTTGGCTTGGCCGATAAAGCTTTGCTGAAAGCTGGGACTCTTCCTTACGGAGAGCAGCGACGGGTTGAAATTGCCCGTGCTCTGGTATCAAAACCAAAAATTCTCCTGCTTGATGAACCGGCCGCGGGGATGAATAGTAATGAGATAGGTGATTTAAAAGAGTTCATATCCAAAATCAGGAGTGACTTTAATTTAACGGTTCTGCTTGTGGAGCATCAGATGAAGCTGGTGATGAATGTGTGCGATGAGATTCTTGTGTTGAATTTTGGGAAAAAGTTGTTGGTTGGGAAACCTGAAGAAGTAAAGACGAATAAACAAGTTCTTGAAGCGTACTTAGGAAAGGCGAAAAAAAGATGAGTATGAAAACACCTTCTGTGCCATTGTTGGATATTCGAGATATTAGTGTTCAATATGGAAAGATTACCGCTTTAAAGGGGATTTCTTTGCATGTGGATAAAGGGCAGATTGTTTCTTTACTTGGTGCAAATGGAGCGGGGAAGACGACGACCTTGAATGCTATATCTGGTGTTATCCCGCTTGTGAGTGGCGATATTTTCTTGGAAGGTGAATCTGTTAAGAGTGTGGAAACACATATAATTACACGAAAAGGGATAGTTCATGTACCAGAGGGCAGAAGGATTTTTGTTGATCTGGATGTTGAAGAGAATTTACGAGTGGCGTCATATATATATCAGCGAAAGCGTCCAGCGGAGTTTAAGGAGCGGCTTGAGTATGTATATTCACTCTTTCCCATTTTGAGTACGAGAAAGAATCAGATTGCAGGTACGTTATCGGGTGGTGAGCAGCAGATGCTTGCTATCGGGAGGGCTCTTATCACTGGTGGAAAGGTTCTTCTGCTTGATGAGCCTTCGATGGGTCTCGCTCCAATTATTGTGGAAGAGATTTTTGCAATAATTCAGAAAGTTGCAGATAGTGGTCAAACAATTTTACTTGTGGAGCAGAATGCTATGATGGCCATGGAAATATCCAATTATTGTTATGTGCTCGAGACGGGGCTGGTCACGTATGAGGGTACTCCTGAAGCTTTGAAGAGTCAGAAAGATATTGCAAGTGCATACCTCGGGTAATGGTACCGGGTAAGACCGACCCGGTGGGCTGGTCTTACCCGGAAAGATAGATAAGTAATATTTTGCTCATTTTGTATCTGATAAAATGGCTCCTTTACGATTCAGTTTTCGTAATTTTTGAACTGTGTCGTGGATGTGTCAATTTTTTAATGTTCATTTTGAATACTCTACAATTTTGTATTGATTCCTAGGAAAATAGTACCTCTATGTGTTAATTTTACTCTTGAAACAATACAAATGTATTACAACTTTATACTATTGTATTGATAACCTTTCGACTAATAATAAAAACCCCTTATTGGTTATATATAAAAAAATATGAAACTCATAAATTGACATATGCAATGTATCAATTGATAATAACAGTGTAAACAAAAGTATAAACATATGGGGGTTTCATATGTCAGATCTGATTGTCATGCTCACGCATAACGATGTCACTGTGACTGATGCTAAGAAGGTCTTTGTTTCCTGTAGTGACCTGCCAGTTACCTACTGGGGGTTTAAGAATCTGGGGCTTCCCTTGGATCAGATGCAGGATCTTGTTACCACCATGAAGGAAGCTGGAAAGACCACCTTCTTGGAAGTAGTTACCTTAGAAGAGGACGATTGTCTGGCTGGTGCAGAAATGGCGAGAAGCTGTGGGTTCGATTATCTGCTGGGGACGGTGTACTATCCCTCAGTAGCGGCCTTTGTAAAAGAGCATCACATTAAGTATTTGCCCTTCTGCGGCACGGTAACGGGACATCCCAGCATTCTTTCGGGATCTGTAGAAGAGATTGTTGCTGACGGATTACGCCTGCAGGAATTAGGGGTACAGGGGACTGACATACTTGCCTACCGGCATAAGGATCATCCGGAAGAGGTGATGCGTGCTTTGTGTGAAGCATTGACGATGCCGGTGATAGCAGCAGGAAGTATAGGCAGTTTCGAACGCATCGACATAGTGGAAGAAATTAATCCATGGGCATATACCATTGGATCGGCTCTATTCGAACATAAGTTTAGTGATGCACCAAGCTTCAGAGGTCAGTTGGAAGCTGTGCTCAATCATGTGCAAAGCTAGGACAAATAAATGATATAGCGTGAGTTATGGGAAGTGTTTGTGTTGTTGCTGGAATAGTATGAAAATTATGGAGTTGTAAGAAAAGAAACAATATCAAACAACAAACATCAAAAAGTGAAAAAAAGTGTTGAATGTATCAAATAAAGTTATCAATTGACAAATAAGGGATTGCAACTGATAATTTACCTACATGAGATGTACATAAACAATAGTAGTTATACCGTGTATGTAAATCAATCATTTGCATAGCTCAAGATACAGAGATGAGATACCAAAAATGGTGGGAGGTCGATATCTTGCAGAACGCAAAAACTGTTAAAAAGGGGATAAACCAATGGTCATTTCCCGATAATCTGAGTGCCGAGCAATTATTCAAAAAAGTCCGGGAGCACAACTTCCAAGGCATTGAACTCACCCTTTCAACAACCGGTCTAGTTACACGTGACATTACACATAAAGAGATTGCTCAGCTTCGTTCTATAGCTGATGGAGAAGGCGTTGCAATTAACAGTGTTGCAACGGGACTCTTCTGGCAGTTTTCACTTACCAGCCACAGAGAGGATATTCGCCAAAAGGCATTTGATCTGGTGTCTCGCCAACTGGAGATCGCTGCCGAGTTGGGTGCTGGGTGTATTCTTGTGTGTCCAGGAACTGTAGGAGTTGATTTTACGCCAGATGAGGTCGTTCCCGATGCAGGAGAAATAGCTTTCTTTGCCGGTAGCGAAGTTATTCCCTATGACGTTGCTTATGAACGGTCACTTGAGGGTCTGACAAAATTATCGGCAGTTGCGAAATCGCATAACGTTTCCATTGGAGTGGAGAACATCTGGAATAAATTTCTCCTTTCTCCTTTGGAATTCAGATCGTTTATTGATGAAATCAATTCACCTTGGGTTGGTGTATATCTGGATGTCGGCAATATGGTCGCATTCGGATACCCCGAACAGTGGATTCGTATTCTCGGAAACAGGATTAAGCGAATCCACTTGAAGGATTATCGAAGAGATGTAGGTTCGCTGGCAGGTTTCGTACCGCTGTTAGCTGGTGATGTGAATTGGCCAGAAGTAGCCAGTGCATTGCGGGAAGTAGGTTATGAAAGCTGGGTGAATGCTGAGATGGTACCCCAATTCGCACATCACCCCTACGAACTCATTAAAAGTACTTCGAGTGCCATCGATAGTATTTTCGGACTCTGATAATTTCGTGCTCCGTGAAGCAACTTGTGAGAGGTAAGATGAACAATACGGTAAGATTGAGTGTACGAAGCATTAAAAAAAGTTTTGGAGAGGTGGGAGAAACTCCTCTTCAAGTCATCGATGACTTTTCCTTAGATGTACAGGATAAGGAGAGTGTAGTCATACTTGGCCCGTCGGGTTGTGGGAAATCGACCCTCCTGAAAATTATGGGAGGAGTGCTGCCTGCAACGAGTGGGTCTATCGTTTTCGATGGTGAGGATCAGGGATGTGAAATATCCCGTGAATCGCTTAAGAAATTCGGATTTGTTTTCCAGAATAACAATCTTCTCCAGTGGAGAACTGTTGCTGGGAACCTCAAGTTTATGCTTGAAGTCATGCATCTGAAAGAGAAACGGTGGTATGACCGAATTGATGAGACCCTCGACATCGTTGGTCTTAAGGAATTCAAACATATTTTTCCACACGAACTGTCCGGTGGCATGAAACAGCGGGTAGGAATAGCACGTGCTCTGGTTCACGATCCAGAAATGCTCATTCTGGATCAGCCCTTTGGGGCACTTGATGCAATCACCCGGGAAATGGTCAGTTTCGAATTACTGAACATCTGGAAAAAAACACAGAAGACCATTGTTATGGTCACAAATGATGTAAATGAGGCAGTGCTTCTCGCTAACCGAGTACTCATATTTTCACCTTTACCGGCTAAGGTTGTTGCCTCTGTAGATATAGATATTCCGCTGGAAGAACGGGGTCCGAAAATTATGGAGAGCGAGAAGTTCCTACATTTGAGTACCAAAATCGGCTCAATTATTCGTGAAATCATGTTGGAGGTGCATAATGGGAACTAAGAAGAAATTGGTCGATTCTCCATTCCTTGGAGTACTTGCTCCTGTTGTACTCCTTATTGTGTTGCTGATAGTTATGGAGATCCTTGCACAACTGCAGGTTGTTTCAGATTACATTTTACCGGCACCCTCACAGATTATTGTAAATACTTTAAAGAATTTCCCTTCTACCATTCAGAAGGACTTCTTCTTCACCCTGAAAATAGTATTCCTCGGCTTTACAACAGCCTCAGTGTTCGGTTTGTTGCTTGCTGCAATATTCAGTCAGTTCGAGATTGTTACAAAAGCTGTGAGCCCCATTATCATCTGGTTGGTTATTACCCCCATGATTACCCTTATACCCCTGATTATGTTGTGGCTGGGAAATTCTCCTAACATTCGCGCACTTATAGTTATCCTTCAGGCGACTCCAATTATCACCCTGAATACCCTCAATGGTTTTACCAATGTGGAACAGGCGAAATTGGAGCTTGCAAAGAGTGTAGGAGCAACTAGGTTGCAGCGGTTTGTAAAGATAACATTCATGAATGCTATGCCTCAGGTTTTTACCGGAATTAAATTGGGATGCATTTTCTCGGTCATCGGCTCGGTGAGTGCAGACTTTGTCGCAAAAGGTATCGGTATGGGAAATAGAATTATTCAGTTCACTAAGTATGTGAAAACTGATCTTACCTATGGAAGCATCGTTATAGTCGCTCTCATTGGCATATTTCTCTATTCCCTCATGTCATACATCGAAAAGAAAGTCGTGATTTGGAAGAATTGAGAGGAGGAAATTGTGCAACTGCAACCAAGAATCGAATTTCAGAACGTAAGTAAAGTCTTCTACGCCAGACGCCAAACGATAACTGCAGTGAAGGATTTCTCTCTGAAGGTTAATCCGGGTGAATTTGTTACCATTGTAGGTCCATCTGGTTGTGGAAAATCCACAGTAATCCGGATGCTTGACGGCATAACCACTCCAACTTCGGGAAATATTCTCATAGATGGTGAAGATTTTTCTGAAAAGAAAGTGGATAGAGAAACGCTTAAGAAGATCGGATTCATTTTTCAGGAACCGAACCTGTTGCCGTGGCTCACGGTAGAACAAAACGTAGAACTTCCATTGAAGATTATGCATATGAACACCCTTGAGAATCAGGTCCGGGTGAAAGAACTTATCGACATGGTGGGTATGAGAAAATATGCCTCGGCGTATCCTGTGGAAGTCTCCGGCGGTATGACTCAGCGGATTGGGGTAATTCGAGCGATGGTTCATGACCCTGAGATTCTACTCATGGACGAACCATTTGGAGCATTGGACAGTATTACACGTGAGCAGCTTAATTTGGAGTTGCTTCAGATATGGAAGAAGACACATAAGACCATTATCTTCATTACACATAATGTGGAGGAGGCTGTTCTTCTGTCCTCTCGGGTCTATGTGATGGCAACAGGTCCAGGTCGACTGACCGATGTAGTAGATATCGATTTACCACGTCCGAGAACTTTGGACATGATTACCGATAAAAAATTTATTGCATATACAAAACAACTCACCAGCCTCATTGGGGAAATTGATTTAAGCAAAATCGTATAGGGGAAGGATTATGGCTCTTAAAAAGAAGACACTCTTACATACAATCGCGCCAATAGCAACATTCTTTATTGTGTTTCTCTTCTGGGAGATCATTGTGAAGAGCTTTGAATTACCGAAGTGGCTCTTGCCTGCTCCCTCAAATATATTTTATTCCATGGTGGCCAATTTTCCAGCATTCTGGCCTCATATCTGGATGAGTTTTATCACCATATTCCTTGGTTTTATAATGGCGATTCCTATTGCAATTACCTTTTCTGCCATCGTTACGAACTACGTAGTTGTGAGTGCTGCACTTACACCTTATGTATTGTTTCTGGTAACAACTCCCATTATCACTCTCGTTCCTCTACTCATGTTATGGATGGGTTTTGGGGTAAATACTCGAATCTTGACAGTGTTGATACAGGCATTTGCCATTATCAACCTAAACAGCTGTACCGGATTCTTGAACGTTCCAACACTCAGACATGAGCTTATGGATACCTTCGGAGCAACGCGTGTACAACGATTCTTTCATGTGACACTTCCCACAGCACTCCCCGACGTATTTACCGGTCTTCGGTTAGCAACAATCTTTTCAACAACTACCTGTATCAGTGCTGAGTATGTTGGAGGGAATTCAGGCTTGGGTAGCCAGATTATCATGTACTCACAGTTCCTGAAGACAACCGAATCATTTGCATGCATCTTCTACGTAGCACTCATAGGGTTGTTCTTCTATCAGCTCGTTGGTGTTGTACAGAATTTGGTGATTAAGTGGAAAATATAGGAGGCAGCGATATGCATGATGCAACCAAACAGCGTGTTTTTCAGTACATAGATGATCATGCCGATGAGGTAGTGGCTTTACTTACAAAATTGGTGAGTTACAAGACGATAAACCTAGGTGATGGAATACATGGCGATGAAGGAGCGATGCAGGAGTATTTTGCCAAACTTATGGCAGATAGCGGATTTACCTCTGTTGAAAAGCTAGCCTTCGATCCTGAAAAACGTCGACCAAATGTCGTTGGTAAAATAGCAGGAACAGGTGGTGGAAGATCTTTGCTGTTCAACGGACATAGTGATGTAGTCCCTGTAGCTTTTCCTGAACGGTGGAAGCATGATCCATTCACGGCAACTGAAATAGATGGAAAAATCTATGGTCGAGGGACCAGTGATATGAAAGGTGGGCTTGCTGGTGCATTCTTTGCCATTACATCGCTATTACAGTGCGGTGTGAAGCTTCAAGGCGATGTATTGCTTGAATCTGTTGTAGGAGAAGAATCTCAGTCATCTGAAGAAATTGGGACCTCTCGAGTTGTTGATGCCGGATACACTGCCGATTTTGGTATAGTTTGTGAACCTTCGAATCTGGAAATTCAAACAGCTTCCTCTGCTTTGG
The DNA here is from genome assembly GCA_964616275.1 of uncultured Spirochaetaceae bacterium. Taxonomy (GTDB): domain Bacteria; phylum Spirochaetota; class Spirochaetia; order Sphaerochaetales; family Sphaerochaetaceae; genus CAYZJV01. Next base: position 21,855 of record CAZTUL010000034.1, read on the forward strand.
TTTTCTTTAAGCTGATTGTTGAAGGGAAAGGAGTGCATGTATCGGCACGAAATCAGATGCTCTTTCCACAGGGGAACTTGCTTATCAGTGGAGAGGATGTTGCTGTAGATGCATTTGAAAAATCACTCCCTTTAGTCGATTTTATTCGACGATATGAGGTCGAATTGAATCATAGATTCAGGCATCCCGTACTTGGAAGGGGCGGAGTTGGAGGTCACGATAATCAGGGTGTTGGTGTCTTCACCATTAACCCGGCAAAGATTGAAGGTGGCGAATATCTAGGGACCGTCCCGTCACGTATGGAATATACCTATTCGGTCTGGTATCCGGATTCACTCATTACACGAGATGAACTGCTCACTGAAATTCGAACATCCATACAGGCCATTGCATCGACCGATAGTTGGCTCAAGGAGCATCCCCCTGTAATAGAGGCTCCGATTATTCAGGATTGGCCGGGATTCTATGTGCCGATTGAACAGGAAGGTGTTCAGCAACTGAAAAAGACTATAGACCATTTTCCCGATTTGGAACCGGTTATCAGTGGTTTTAAAGCAGTATGCGATGCCTATTACCTGAATAAAAAGGGTATTCCGACTATTGTGCTCGGACCTGGGGCAATCTCATATTCGGTGCATGGAGATAATGAATTCATCAATCGAGATGATCTGATTACTGCAACGAAAGTGTATGCAGCATTCATAATCGATTGGTGTGGATTAGCTTGATATTCCCACTGCGGTGGGAAAAGGAGGACAATATGAAGAAGGTTGTGTTGTGTGTCATGATGATTATCCTAGTGGTGTCACCATTATTGGCACAGGGAGCGAAAGAAACTGCAGCTGAGGGAGGCTTGCGCAAAGTACGCATGGTTCTACCTGCAGACCTCGAACGATTAGAAGATACTCCCTACTGGGCAGCAATCCGAATGGGGTACTTTGAAGAAGAGGGCTTGGATGTAGAGATGATGAGTGCTTTTGGTACTACCGATGCTAAGATGGTAGCCACAGGCAATGCAGAATTTGCTGCACCTGGACCTATGTTTACTCTTGCAAGTATTGAGGAAGGACTTCCCATTAAAGTTGTATCTGCATACGACGCCATCAATATTTGGGGTATGTGTGTTCTCAAAGATGGAAAAATCCAAGACTGGGAAGACATGAAGAATGCAAGACAGAAGTATGGAAGGAAATTGACTGTTGCTCTTGGAGATGCTTCGTGGGAAATGCTCGTTACTCCAACTCTGGTTGCCGCAGGTGTTGATCCTAAGAATGACATCGAGTGGGTTGTTGCTGGTGAAAACCGATACATCCAGGTGGCAGAAGGTAATCTTGACATGCTCTTTTCTTGGCCAGGAGAAGCTTGGCAGCTGATTGGACAGGGATTTGATTTCATTTACATTGATGGAAACGAAGTGCTTAAGACAAACTCGAACTCAATCATTACCAGTGAGAAACTTATTAAAGAAGATCCTGAAATGGTTGAAGGTTTTGTTCGTGGTCTAGCAAAGGGTGTCTATTTCACCAAGTACAATCCAGAAGCAGGTGCAGCTCTGTCCTGTGACCAGTGGCCAAACATTGATGTTACATGGAAAGCTGCTTACTACGTGCAGGAAGGCAGAAATTATCAGATGTTCGGACCTACGGGAGGAGAGGAAGAAAAGAAATTGTTAGACAATATTGGGTATAACTGGCCCGACAAATGGCAGCTTAATGTTGATGTAGCATTGTCTAGCGGCACCATCAAGAAAGCTATTCCACTTGACAGAATTTTCACCAATGATTTCTTCGACAATACGTGGGACAAGAGCCAGGTTGAGGCCGATGCTGATGCCTACGATGTTGAGAAAACAAAAGCTCGCTATGAATTAGAGTAGATGTAAGTTTTTTTTCATCTGGGGGAGGAAACTCCCCCTCATCTTTCTCTACTCGCTCGTAGGTAGCCTTTGAGAGGACAGGAATTATGAAGTATGTGTTGTGTTACGGCGATTCAAACACATGGGGTTGTATTCCAGAAGTGTTTGAACGTTATGATTTTTCTGTGCGATGGCCAGGTGTTATGCAAAAGGAGCTTGGTGCCGATTTTCATGTATATGAGAATGCAATGAATGGCCGGACAACTGTGTTTGAAGATCCCATTGAAGAGGGACGGAATGGTCGTACTGGTCTTGAGACCCAGTTGGCGGTAAATGCTCCACTTGATGCAATTATTGTTATGCTTGGGACCAATGATGTTAAGGATCGACATGGTCAATCAGCATGGGATATTGCGTGGGGTGTGGATCTGCTGCTCACGATTATGGAGTCTGCCGCATACGGTAGAGATGGGAAACCTCCTAAGATTCTTTTGGTGTCTCCTATCCACATTTCCGATGATTGGGGCAATTCTCTCCATTATACGGTGTTTAGCAAGGAGAGTATGCGTAAAGTTAAGGAATTGGCTCCTACGTATGAAACTGTGGCGAAGTTGCACGGGTGTGCATTTTTCGATGCAGCTACCATAGCTGAACCAGTGGGTGATGGCATACATATGAGTGAAGAGTCCCATCACAAGCTGGGGATTGCACTGGCTGATCAGGTACGAAAACTTTTTTAACAGGAAAAAACAAAAGACATTTGAGTAAGGAGCATCTATGTATCACGTAAAATATGAGTATAAAGAGATTGTGGCACAGGCCACGTATAAGTTTTGGAAGAATGAGTTGACTGGCGGTGGCGATGGTGGTGATATCAGCTTGCTCGATACGGTTGATAATCTTATTTATATTTTGCCTCGTCCGAATAAGTATCTTTCCATTCCAGATTGGAGTGTGATAAGACCCGATCATGTAGTGGTTATGGATCGTGAGGGAAATATGATTGAGGACAATGGATTGCTCCCGACGGTCGAATGGCCGACTCACGTCCATATTTATAATGCACGTAAGGATGCTAAGGCAATTGTTCATTCTCATGGCCAGTGGTCCAGTGTTTTCGCGATTACGGGCAAATCAATTCCGGTTTGTCTCGCTGAGCAGGCTCTCTTTCTAGGGGGAGAGACGGTGTGTGCTGAATACGGTTTGGTGGGTTCGCAGGATTTAGGTGAGAAGATTGTTGCTGCTCTTGGAAAGACTCGGTCTACTGCTCTTATGCGTAATCATGGTGCGGTTGCAATTGGTTCATCGCTGGAAGATGCACTTACAAAAGCTATTTTGCTTGAGAAGGGAGCTCAGACAACGATTTTCGGGTCACTAATTGGGAAACCTATTGTGCTTGAGATGGATAATATTCTTGATGATTGTTTGCTTGATGAGAACGGGAATCCAAACTTCTAATGGTACCGGGTAAGACCGACCCGGTGGGTCGGTTCTACCCGGAAAGATTCCGTACGCTTGCACGACTGATCAAGCGTCCATCAATCAATGTCTTGATTGCGGTAACACAGGGCTTGCTCCCCT
>CAZTUL010000035.1:0-24189 GCA_964616275.1 uncultured Spirochaetaceae bacterium
TGGATTGCATTTTATTGCTGTTCACCGTATGGTATTAGCATGAGAATAACCGGAGGCCTCTATCGTGGCAGAGTAATTACCTGCCCTCCAGGTGAGATTCGTCCCGCCATGGATAGAATGCGAGAATCATTATTTTCCATTTTACACGACATTACAGATTGCTCGTTTCTTGACCTCTTTTCAGGTAGCGGATTGGTAGGAATAGAAGCAGCATCTCGTGGTGCAACTCCAGTGCATCTTGTTGAACTTGATGGAGGGAAGCGTGCTACGATTGTAAAGAATATGAGTTTTGTAAAATCAGATATTCACCTTTTCATGGCAAACGTTTTACGATTCATTCCTCAAGCAAAACAGCAATACGATATCATCTATGCGGATCCTCCATTCCCTATGAAACAAAAGATTGCAATTGCAGAACTGATTGCTAAACACCATACATTGAAACCTGGCGGATTGTTCTTAATACACTATCCTTCCGAAGAACGGTCTCTTTGGCCCGAGCAAATAGGAACACTATCTTTTATTGATGAGCGAAAGTATGGCCGCTCACTTGTCCGATTTTATGAAGAGAAAGAGGTCAATCATGCCGATTAACAACGGAGTGTATACTGAATCCAAGCTCCTCGAAAGCTATGAGGTGGATCCCTTCTACCGAGCTCAGACAGCCTTCTATTTCCGAATTATGCAAGAATCTGCCGGGGCACATGCATATCATAGGGGGGTGAGTATTCCACATCTCCAACAAGAGGGAAAAACATGGGTAGTTACACGGACTCATATGGTTATTTCCAACTATGCACTCTGGCCAGACACCGTAACCGTAGAAACGTACCCTCAGGAACCATGGAAGCTCTATTTTCCCCGTGTCTGTCGATTGTACAACAGCAAAGGAGAACAACTCTTCCAGTCATTGACTCATTGGGTCGTTATGGATGTAAAAACCCAGCGTCCAATAAAGCCAACCTCAATAGCTGAAAGGTTCGGAGCTGTAGACCGACACACTCATGTAGATCCAAATCTTGGAAAGAGAGTTTCGTTCAACACAGACGATTTTGCACACATGATTACCTATAGCCCGATAGTGAGGTATTCAGATTGTGATTTCAATAAACATGTAAATAATGTTATCTACTTTGAATGGATGCTTGATTCACTACCCTTCTCATTCCGAGATACCCATCTCATCGCTGAGGTTGATATATCCTACCTTGCTCAAACTTTTCAAAATGATGATATTTCTGTACGTACAGGACTAACAGAAAGAGGAATTCTTGAAAATGACTCTCTTATACTCTTTCACGAAGTTTTGAAAACCAATGATTTAGGGGAAACACAACCAGTGTGTGTTGCCACTACGCGTTGGTACAGAAGAAATTAATAATGTGGAGGGCGTCGTTGTGGAATGTCAGAAGCTATCTCTGAAAGTTCCGCGATACGAGCTTCTAATTTTTCTTTCGTGAGAAGTAATGCATCAAGTTCTCGTTGCTGCTTGATTACCAATTCATTCAAGGTTAACACCATATCTTCCAAATAAACTAGTTTCATCTCTACTGCGGTAAGTCTTTCATCCATGCTCTATTTTAGCAACACAAAAGCCTGACGTGCAACAGGATTAAGCTTGTTTTACCCTTGATACGTGATATACTTAATTGCATTTGTTGCGTTTTGGTGCGAAAAAAGGAGATAGTGTTATGAAAGGTGAACGTGTTGCACAGCTGGATCTTTTACTCCATTCCCATCCAGAAGGACTGAGGAGGTCTGAGATTGCGAGACGGCTGGGTGTACATCGATCAACTATAAGCCGTTATGTTGATGAATTGAAAAATTATATTGACATTTACGAGGATAATAATCTCATTAAAATTCGGCCAAAGGATGGAGAAGAAAACATAGCGCTGAGTGTATATGAGTCTCTCGCCTTCAACCTTTCAGCAGAGATTCTTGCTACTAATAGTGAATTTCAGAATCCTCACCTTGCCTCTGGATTACGGAAAATAGCGATGAATATGCGAACATACGCTCCTTCGATTTCTGACAATATCATTAATCTCGCTGAATCAATTGACCATGAAGTTCACCTGAAACGGGAAAGAAACGGGCAATTCACCACTGTTCTGGAAGTTCTTATAGACAGTTGGGTATCCGGCAAAATTGTTCGTATTCAACAGAATCTGCAGGGAGTCTGCAAAGAGACTGAATTTGCACCTTATTTCATAGGGTTCAGAGAGGAAGAGGATGGAAGGAATCCTATAAGCGTAACGGGGAGACTGAGACACACCTCGGCAATAACAACAATCGATATTGGAACAATTACTTCAGCAACTATTTTAGATGAGACATACACAATTCCCGACAATCTAAAACCATTTCACAAACAGCAGGAAGAAGATTCATACGATAGCATTGACTTCATTCCTCTCGTTCTTAAGATACATGAACAATCCGCTCTCAATTCATTTCGTCATATTAATCATCGGGAACCACAGTTTGAGATCAATGAAGCGGGTGAAACAATCTGTAAAATGGAAGCAGAAAATTCTATAGAGTTATATTTACGAATCATTCAGTGTGTTGATTCCGTTGAAGTCCTTGGTCCTGAATCATTTAAAAAGAAATTTAAGAAATTACTGCATAAGGTGCTTGCAATCTATGAGCCCGCATCATGACTATAACGACTACAAATATTGCCTGATTCCTATTTTTCGTTGCATTTTTTTCTTTTGCACGGTATCCTTATTACAAGATTCCAAATGGAGGAACAAGTATGAAAAAGTACATTTGTGATTTATGTGGTTATATCTATGATCCCGCAGAGGGAGATCCGGATAATGGGGTCCAGCCCGGAACCGCATTCGAAAGTCTTCCTGAAGATTGGGTATGCCCACTTTGTGGGGCTGCAAAATCAGATTTCTCTCCTGAAGATTAATCACTGAGAAAACAAAATGTATGGACCGTCGTTGTGCGGTCCATTAATTTTGTACTTTTCCTGGTCCTTCGAGTTTACCGTTGATGTACCGATTCTTTTTCCACAGCTTCCCGCAACCGTTCATCTTCTGTCACGATAATGGGAGATTCTTTGATAAAAAGCACACCAAGAACGGCAGCAAATAAGAGAGCAACACCAACAATTAACACCTGTTCAAGATAAGCCCCTCCCTGAAGGCTCATGAGCATGAGTAAAGCTACACCGATGAGGTGTCCATTGAGAAGGAGGACACCCTGCGAAGAAGCCTCTTTAACTGGATAACTTAACTCAGAAGCGTACTGGTAGCCCAGAGGAATTGCACTCTGAAAAAAGAAACCCACAATAGTAGCTGCAACGTATCCTAGGAGCGTGGTAGATTCCAGTAATGTATCAAATAATGGGATACTCGCAAATACGAGTACTCCAACAAATACTCCTACCATACAGATGAAGAAATACATTTTGCGTTTTCTTGTATAATCAGAGAGGAAGGGGACAATGACAGATCCTACCATACCGCCAGCTAAGAGTAAAACACCAACAAGACCGTTGGAGTTCTGTACTCCAATAAAAGCCGTTATACTATCAATTTTGGCAATGAACACATTAAAAAGGCCCCAGACAAGACCAAAAATTGCAATAAATCCACCCATATGTTTCTTATGCAGCAGCATCTTAAATGAAGTAATATAGCTTTCAACCTCAAAGGGTTCTTGTGATGAGGGAGTGGGCGGTTTTTCTTTGAAAAGGAATAGAACAGCTACAGCCCCAACTGCCGTAATGATTCCAAGCCAAAATAAGAGCGAGGAGATCCCAGATCCATATTCAGACATGCTCGGATTGGTAACCACCAAACGTGGACTAATAATCATGATAAGAAATAGACCTAGATACTGTGCAAGTGAGACCAAACCAATCGCGAATCCACGTTCCCGTAGCGGAAACCAACGAGCTGTAACTAACGTGACATTATTGAGTATGAGTGCATGAGCAATTGAGAGTCCTACTTGAGCAGTGACTACTACATAAAAATTGTAAGAGCCGATTCCTTTTACTAAACCAAATAAAGCAAGGAGAATTGCACTGGAACGAAGTGTCCATTTTAATCCAACTTTATCGATGATGAGCGTTGAAGGAATACTAAAAAATACGAATACAATGAGATGAATGAGTGTAAGTAAATCGGGACCGATCAATGATTCTGGAGGAATCTGAGATCCATAAAAGGCACCTGCTGCCCGAGAAATTGGAGCTAGGACCAACCACTGCATCTCAGAAGCTAAAATAACTGCCATAAGTGCACTGAGAACTACCCAGCGGTACGGATACACGCGAACACTTTTCATAACAACCTTCTATTTACTATACTATATCAATGCTATGACTTGGTACAGTACGGCAAGAAAAGCCTCGAAATATAGTATAAGTGAGGAAAAATATGAACTCTACCCTTGATCTATTAATGAACCGACGAACGTACAGAGCCTTCACTCAAGATCCAATTACCGAAGAACATCGAAAGGCAATTCAGGCAGCAGCACTACGAGCCCCAACTGCTGGAAATATGATGTTCTACTCTGTTATTGAGGTATGTAATCGGGAAAAGCGGGAGATACTTGCTAAGCTTTGCGACAACCAACCGATGATTGCTACGGCCCCTTTGGTGTGGCTTTTCCTTTCAGATGCAAGGAAATGGGTAAACTATTATGAAGAATCGGGCTCTGTAGATAAGGGTGTGGAACAAAATATATTATGGAGAGCACCTGGTATGGGAGATTTACTACTTGCAATGAGTGATGCATTAATTGCTGCTCAGAGTGCTGTGATTGCGGCAGAATCACTCGGAATTGGTTCTTGTTACATCGGTGATATTCTTGAGCAACATGAAGAGATTGTACGTCTTTTCAACCTTCCCCAATACACGGCTGTTGCAACACTTGTAATTTTTGGATACCCCAAAAGTAAAGAGCCTCTTGCCCATCCAGCAATACGTTGTCCCGTTGATTCAATCTTTATGACTGATTCATATAGGGAACCTCACCTTACAGATTTAGAAATTGCATTTAAAGCTCAAGAACAACAGTTGAGAAATCAAAACCGATTACCTTTCAATAATACAGGCACTATTGCCGATTATTATTACTTCAGAAAACATACAAGTGATTTTATGGAAGAGATGAACCGCTCGTCTAAAGTTTTGGTACAAAACTGGCTTGCATAGATTACTAAATCCGAACTAAAACGAGCCACCCAGAAATTCATCTAGGTGGCTCAATGTTTCAAACCTATTCATGCATGATTAATTACATGACCTCTCCAACATTCTTGTAGAACGCCATGCGTCGTTTTGCATCTTCTTCTGCACGCTTGAATAATTCTTCAGCCTGATCGGGGTTCGTTTTATAGAGAGAAGAGTATCTTCTTTCACTCTTAATGAACTCCTGGTAATCACCCTTTGCCTCCTTGGTATCCCAAGAGAAACGCTTACCATCTTCAAGTGCAGGATTGTACCTGAACAATGGCCAATAACCTGCTTCAACAGCCAGTTTCTCTTCAACCTGACTCTTCATCATGTTAATACCATGGTTGATACAAGGTGCATAGCAGAAAACAATTGAAGGACCATCGTGTGCAACCGCTTCCTGAAGTGCTTTCTGTGCGTGCAGACGATTGGAACCAAGAGCGATTGAAGCAACATACACATGACCATAACTCATCATCATGAAGCCCATGTTCTTTTTACCCATCTGCTTACCAGCGTTTGCAAATTTTGCAACTGCAGCAATAGGTGTTGCCTTAGAAGCCTGTCCACCCGTATTTGAGTAAACTTCAGTATCGAGTACAAGAATATTTACATTCTTACCCGAAGCAACAACATGGTCTACACCGCCATAGCCAATATCGTATGCCCATCCATCACCACCGAAGATCCAGACAGACTTCTCTGATAAATAGTCCTTCAGTTCAACAATCTTACGTAATGCAGCCTTAGCTTCATCACTCTTTGCAGATTTCAGTGCATCATCCAACAGGGCTTGTGTCTCTTTCTGTGCAGTAATCGAAGCCTCAGTTTTATCATCCCAGAGTTCAATGTTCTTGGTCAGTGCATTCTTCAACGCCTCTGTTGTTCCAGCGGCAAAAAGACGGTCAATATTTGCTTTGAGCTGTCTTCGGTTCGCCTCCACAGCAAGTCTCATTCCAAGACCATACTCAGCGTTATCTTCAAATAAAGAGTTGCCCCATGCTGGTCCTCGGCCATCTCTTCGTTGTGCATAAGGAGTAGTTGGGAAGGTTCCACCATAGATGGATGAACATCCAGTTGCATTAGCCACTATCATTCGTTCACCACAAATCTGAGATACGAGTTTAATGTAAGGAGTCTCTCCACAACCGGCACAGGCACCCGAGAACTCAAATAGAGGTTTCTTGAACTGCATTCCCTTAATGGTATCTACAGAAATTCCATCAACAACATCATCGGGAAGAGCCTCAAAGAACTCAGCATTCTTGGTTTCACCTGCTTCTCTCTCAACAGCAATTGGACTAAACACAAGAGATTTGTTCTTTGAAGGACAGGTCTCTATACAGACTCCACATCCTTGGCAATCTTCGGTATACACCTGAATCTTGAAACGGAGATCTCTATCATTTTTGGTATTCGATTTTAATGTGGTAAAGCTTTCTGGTGCATTTTCCAGATCCTTCGGATCAATCTGCTTTGCCCGAATAGCTGCATGAGGACATGACTGCACACACTGGTTACATTGGATACAGTTCTCACTAATCCAATGAGGAATAAATGGTGCAACTCCCCGCTTCTCAAGACGTGCTGTGTTTGTAGGCAGGGTACCATCAAATGACATTTTCGAAACAGGAATGTCATTGCCCTTAAGGTGCATGATGGGTTCAATAATTTCCTTTGCGAAAGCATCTGCATCATCACTGATAAGCTTTTTAGGCTCATATGATTTTGCAGATTCAGCAGGGATTTTAACCTCTTCCAAGGCATCGGAAGCACCATCTACTGCAGCCCAGTTCATTTTAACGATATCTTCACCCTTTTTGCCAAAGGTCTTCTTGATAGCATTTTTAATAAGCTCAATAGCCTCTGCTTCAGGGAAAATACCTGAAATCTTGAAGAATGCAGCCTGCATAACAGTATTAATTCTTGTACCAAGACCTACATCCTCTGCAATCTTAAGTGCATTGATATTGTAGAAGCGAATTTTCTTGTCGATAATCTGCTGCTGTTCTGTGGCTGTAAGATGCTCGAATACTTCATCGGAAGAAATCTGTGAGTTCAAGAGGAATACACCCCCCTCCCGCAACGGTGCAAGCATATCATAACGACCAATATATGCAGGATTATGACAAGCAACAAAATCGGCACTGTCGATGAGCCAAGGCATATTTACAGAGCTCTTACCAAATCTCAGGTGGCTGATGGTGATTCCTCCGGACTTTTTGGAATCGTACGAGAAATAAGCCTGAGCATTCATATCGGTATTCCCACCGATAATTTTGATGGAATCCTTGTTAGCACCAACGGTTCCGTCAGATCCCAATCCCCAGAACATGCAGGAGACAACACCCTTTGGAGAGACATCAATCTTCTCCTTCACGGGAATACTGAGGTTTGTAACATCATCATTAATACCAACGGTGAAGTTATGCCAGTTACCTTCGTTGAGGTGGTCAAACACTGCTTTTGCGTGGGTAGGAGTAAAATCTTTACTCGAGAGGCCATAACGACCACCAACAACAGAAATACCACTTCGCCCCATTTGAGAAAGTGCAGTCACTACGTCGAGGTAGAGAGGCTCACCAATGGAACCTGGCTCCTTAGTTCGGTCTAGCACGGCAATCTTTTTAACAGACTGAGGAATCGCTGCAACGAAGTCCTTCGCGGAGAAGGGACGATACAGACGAATCTTTAATACACCAACTTTCTCACCCTTCTTGTTCAAGTAGTCAGCTGCCCATTCGAACGTGTCTAATGCACTGCCCATCGCAATAACAATACGATCTGCATCCGGTGCACCTACATAATCAAAAAGGTGGTACTGTCTTCCGGTAATCTTTGCAACTCTATCCATGTATTCCTGAACAATTTCAGGAACAGCATTGTAATAGGTGTTCACCGTCTCACGCCCCTGGAAGTATACGTCCTCATTCTGTGCTGCAACTTTGAGTCTTGGGCTTTCAGGACGCTGTGCACGATCTCGAAAACGTTCAATATACTCAGGTTCAACGAGAGAATTCATCTCTTCATAGGAGATTTCTTCAACCTTCTGAACTTCATGAGAGGTTCTAAATCCATCGAAGAAAGAGAGGAAGGGAACTTGAGATTTAAGCGTAGCTAGGTGAGCAACGAGAGCAAGATCCATGGTTTCCTGAATACTTGTTGCTGCAGTCATGGCAAATCCGGTATTTCTGCAGGACATAACGTCTGAGTGATCACCAAAAATTGAGAGGGACTGTGCAGCAAGTGAACGAGCAGATACATGGAATACAGTTGGTAACATCTCTCCTGCAATCTTGTGCATATTCGGGATCATGAGTAACAAGCCTTGGCTAGCCGTAAAGGTAGTCGTAAGAGCTCCTGCCGACAACGAGCCGTGTACTGCACCAGCAGCTCCAGCTTCAGACTGCATTTCAGTAATGTCTACTTTCTCGCCAAACAGATTGACTCTTCCTGTACTTGCCCATGAATCAGCATACTCCCCCATCGGTGATGAAGGAGTGATAGGATAAATCGCAGCAACATCACTAAATGCATACGCAACATGTGCGGCAGCAGTATTGCCATCGATAGTAACCATTTTCTTGTTACCCATATTTACACTCCATTGAAATAATATTTACCTGTGACTCGTTATAGTCACAACCAGTTACACACAATACGACCCTGTAATAACTACAGGGCATTTACCCTTCGATTATACTCCAATACAGGGGTGTTTGCAACCTTTCCTACCCTTCCTCGAAGGGTTTCTCGTGTTGTGAACGAACCACCACAATACGAAGTTGCATAAAGAGCAAACCTACGACGATTGCCACTGCAACAGATCCTAACCAAATAGCCCTGAAGCTTGCAAAAGAGAGAATGAGTCCCCCAATATATGGACCTAATGAGGAACCAATTCCAGTAGTAACACTGATGATCGAATTAAATCTTGCACGATGTGAGACAGGGGCATGCTGGTTCACGAAAACATTACCATTTGTAGCAAGTAAAATTTCTCCTATGGTCCAGATAAAGGTTGCTATGAGAAACAGGGGAAAGGATGAACAATAGGCATAAATTCCAAACCCGACTACATAGAACATACAACCAAAAGCCATGTTCATTGATCGTGAACTGTACAGCGTAATTCGAGTGACCAGAGCAGTCATAACGAGAACAGTCGCTGCATTGACCGTCATAATCCACCCGTATCCATCTGTTCCTGCAGTAGGGCCGAAAAGTGCGTGTAATTGCAGCGGCAGGGCAAATGAGTGTTGTACATAAATTAGATTGTAGAGTGTGAATGCAAACATATAGAGGAGTAACATTCGATTGGAAAAAAAGAGTCTCCACAAGGAACCTGTATAGAGAACATCATCAGAGCTTCCCAGGTGAGTACTTTGAGCCGTACGAGGGATCATGAATCCTAGAAGAGCAGCTGAAATTATGAGTGTAAATGAAGACAGCATAAAAAGAAGCGTAAGATTTCGTGAAAAAAGAAACGCAGCAACAAGGGGTCCGACAGCCACACCAATATTCGAACCAAGATACAACAGTGAGAATGCTCGTGCCCGTTCCATTTCTCCTTGGGTAAAATCTGCAACAAGAGCATGTGATACAGGCCATGTAGCACCCCTGAACGGCGCCGAAAATAGAATTAGGTAGGCAACAACCAGAGGAGTACTCTCTATGAGTATGGCACTTGCTATATAGAACACTGCGACTGAAAGTTGGCAAAATACCATAACATAAATGCGAGGATATCGATCAGCAACAAATCCCCCAATCAATTGTCCACCCATTCCAGCGAATACTGTTAGCGTAGTAAACAACCCAGCAAGATGTTCGTCAAACCCAATTGAAACTGTAAGAATGAGTACTAGGAGCATCTGCACAAAATCACCGAAGCGATTAATAATCCGTGCAGCAAAGAGGACATGAACTCTCCGATCAAGAGACCTATAAGAACCCCCCGCCTGCTGACGGGAGGTTTGCATTGCAGTCATTTTACTATCTCTGTTTTGTAGATTAACACTCGCTGTGTCCGCAGGAGAAACACTTTTTGCACCCCTCAATATTCACGAATGTCACATTCCCACAAACAGGACAGATATCGGGGGTAACACTTGGTGCAACTTCAGCCGCTAAACCAAGATCGAATTGTTTCGTAGCAATATCAACATCATCCTCATCTGGAAGAGGCGGATACCCGGAGTCATCCGGTTCCATGCCAATATGTTCTTCAAGAACTTGTGCTACCGCATCGGGAAGACTCATAACACGGTTCTTTCCAAATCCCATCGGTCTCCCTGAACCGATTCCACGCAATTGAGCGATTGCCGACTGGGTACGCTGTCGAGGAGTCAGTGGACTTGGCATACGCAGAATCAAACTGATAAGACGCCCTAAACCTTCAGCATCTGCAGAAACGTCTGAGCCGACTTTTGCAACATTTATAAATACCTCAAAAGGTTCGCCGTAAGGGCCTCCATCAGAATTTACCGTAATATACGCAGTTCCAATCGGGGTTGCCTTTCTGTATGTTGTTCCATGAAGTACCTTTGATCGAATTCTAGATTTTGGCTCTTCGATGATAACTTTTTCAAGAATTTCTACTTCCTTCTTCTTTTCCTTAGCTTTAGCGATGAGTACTTGGGTATCTCGCGAACCATCTCTGTAGGTTGTTCCACCTTTGCACCCCAAATCATAGAGCAGTTCATACAGATTAGCCGTCTGTTCAACAGTATAATCTGCTGGAGTATTCCCTGTTTTGGAGATACTCGAATCTACCCAGCGCTGAATTGCCGCTTGAACTCTTACATGTCCTTCGGGGGCGAGATCCATAGCGGAGACGAAGAATTCAGGTTTTTCTTTTCCCGGATTCTTTTTTACCCAATCATCATAGACTGCAACTCGCTCAATATTTGAGCCCATGCGTCCAACTCTTTCCCACTCCCAGAAATAGTAGGGCTCGATTCCTGTACTCGTACCAACCATGGTACCTGTGGTTCCTGTAGGTGCCTGAGTAAGCAGTGTAACATTTCTGATGCCCTTTTTACGAACCAATTCTCGAATCTCTTCAGGCATCTCTTTCATAAAGCCGCTTTCAAGAAACTTTTCAGCATCGAACATAGGGAAAGAGCCCTTCTCTTCCGCTAATTCAGCACTTTCAGAGTAGGCTTCAACACAGATGAACTTGTAGAGTTTATCAATAAAATCAATCGAAGCATCACTGCCATAAGCCAACTCCAACTTAATGAGCATATCTGCTAGGCCCATGGTTCCAAGACCGACTCTTCTCTCAGACTGTTGTCGCTCTCTATTTTCCTCATAAAAATAGGGAGTATCATCAATAACATCATCAAGGAACCGCACCGCACCACGTACAGTTCTTCCTAAATCTTCCCAAAGCACCTTTTTGTCCTTAACGAATCGAGAAAGATTGACGGATCCGAGATTACAGACTCCCCAAGGAGGAAGGCCTTGTTCCCCGCAGGGATTTGTACACTGGATGCTTGTATAATACCAAGAGTTTGACATCTTGTTATAACGGTCAACAAAGAATACTCCCGGCTCCGCCGACGCCCATGCACTCTCGATGATTGCATCCCATATCTCCTTTGCTTTTATGGTTTGATATGGTACGACTTTTTTACCCAATGATTTCCATCGATCGATATCGCCATCCCAAAGGTCATTATATTCCGGATCTGAGGTGTCGGGGAAATAGGTGGTCCACTCTTTATCAGAACGAACAGCATCCATAAAAGCATCGGTAATTCCCACACTGATGTTTGCGTTTACAATCTTATCCATCTCACGCTTGCTGTTGATAAAATCGAGAATATCAGGGTGCCACACATTCAGAATGAGCATGAGGGCTCCTCTACGAGAACCTCCCTGTTCAATAAGACCCGTTACAAAACTGAAGAGAGCCCCCCATGAAACAGAACCGCTTGATCGCCCATTCACACCCTTGACGTAGGCATGTCGCGGACGAAGAGAAGAGAGGTTCATACCTACCCCACCACCGCGACTCATAATTTCAGTCATCTGACCAAGCGAAGTAATAATGCCTCCTCGGCTATCTTTTGGAGACGGAATAACGTAACAGTTAAAATAGGTAAGATTCTGATCAGTCCCAGCACCTGTAAGAATTCGCCCACCAGGTACAAACTTCCAATCTTCGAGCAACCAGGTAAACTCTTTTTTCCAATGCGATTGTGTAGAAGATTTTTCTTGAGCAGAAATCCCCGAAGCAACTCGAGCCAGCATTTGGGAGGGGTCTGTCTCAATAGGCTTGTCTACATTTTCCCGAGTCGAGTGAATTTCAGTTCCATCCTCAAGCAGAACGGTTACTGCATCACCCTCTATAGAGGCAATTTTTCCAATTTCACGCTGCCCTGTCTGAGGATTGCTCACTGCAACCACCAAATCATCTACACATAATGTATCTTTTTTGCCATCTTTGAGAGCATATCTATCTAAGAAAATCTTACGCCCTAATGGCGTAAGTGTATTTTTTGCCGTGGTCACAGTACCAACCCCCACTGTCATGATTTTCACCCATTTGGGCGTCTCCCAAGATAGCACATCTCCCAGAGGGAAGCAAGGCAAAAATAGGGATATTTAGTGTTAAATTACTTTAGAATACACCATATATAGTGTATGAATACAATTCTTATGGTACTCTTATACGACTTTATTTGTCCTATATTTGTCCAGTATTGTTTGCAACTTCACCCAGAGCATACAATAGGTCAACTAAGTTCTTGAAATCTGAGAGTGCAATCTTTCCCGAGTGACTATGTGCGTAACGGACAGGAACCCCAACAACAATTGCCGCAAGACCTTGCCCTGCAAGAGCAATAACTGAAGCATCGGTTCCCCCTCCTTTTCGAACTGCCTCCTGAATACATATCTGTCTCTCGTGAACAATATCTCTTACTCGCTGTAAGAGCTGAGGATTCCCTATATGTGTTGGATCAAAAATTCTTACATGAGCACCCTTACCAAGGCAGGTCTGTGGAGATTGAGGGCCCCCAGGGATATCGTCTGCTGGAGCTCCTTCCACAATAAAGGCTGCATCCGCATGTATGTAATGGGAAAGCACCTCAGCTCCTCGAGTGCCCACTTCTTCTTGCGTTGTGAAGGCAAGAACCGTTGTTGATTCAACAGGTTCAGCAGCCACACGTCTGCCTAACTCTATGAGAGCGGCAACACCAATTCGGTCATCAAATGCTTTTGCTGTAAGTACGTCTGTGTTCTCATTGTGATGAAATGTGGAAGAAGGAACAATGATCGACCCTACATTGATATGATAGGTTTCTATTACCTCGGAACGACTACTTGCTCCAATATCAATTGACATGGACTCAATTTGCGGAGTATCAGGCTCCCCCTTTCTCTGGAAATGAGGAGAAATCTGGCCAATGGTTCCCTGTACCAATTTCCCATCTTTGTTGAAAATATCAACCGTTGAGGAGGGCAAAGTCACTGGATTCCATCCTCCTAAAGGAATAAATCTGAGAAATCCCTCATCAAGAATTTCCGACACCATGAAACCGATCTCATCCTGATGTGCAACAAATAGGTTGCGTGGAGCATTGCGATGAGTTCCAGGAATTTCACATACAATATTCCCAATGGCATCGGTAGATACCAAGCCGAAACTGGAAATTTCTCGGAGAATTATCTCCCCAACAGCCTGTTCATATCCACTCGGGCCTATGGCACAGACCAACTCTTTGATCAATTCAACTACAGGTGATTTCATGCCCTGAGTATATAAGAAGACCGCTCTCCATACAAGAGAACGGTCTTGATACATAACCTACCCTTTTGCAAGGATGTGGAGAACTAATTAATAGCCAAGGTCGAGCATTGCATCTGCTACTTTCTTGAATCCGGCAATATTCGCACCTTTGACATAGTTGATGTAGCCGTCGGAAGATTTCCCTTGAGCAACACAGGCTGCATGAATATTCTGCATGATTCCCTTCAGTTTCTCATCAACCTCTTCAGCTGCCCAACTTAATTTCATAGCATTCTGAGACATTTCCAAACCGGAAACAGCAACGCCGCCAGCATTAGCAGCCTTACCTGGTCCGAACGGAATCTTCTGACCAATAAGATAGGTGACAGCTTCTGCAGTACAACCCATATTGGAGGTCTCAACTACATATTTTACACCGTTTGCTACCAGTTTTTTTGCATCGTCAAGATTGAGCTCATTCTGAATAGCGCAGGGGAATGCCATATCAACAGCGACTTCCCAAGGTTTTTTATTTGCTACAAACTTAGCACCGAACTTCGCTGCATAAGGGGCAACAACATCATTATTTGAAGCACGCAATTGCACCATGTAGTCCCATTTTTCAGGAGTGTTAATACCATTTTCATCATAGATATAGCCATCAGGACCGCTAATTGCGACAACTTTTGCTCCAAGCTCAGTTGCCTTCATAACAGCACCCCAGGCTACGTTACCGAAACCGGAAACCGACACTGTCTTACCTTCCATGGTATCTCCATGGGCTTTTACCATTTCATTGGCAAAATACATGGAACCAAATCCGGTTGCCTCAGGTCGAATCAACGAACCACCCCAGTTCCGGCCCTTACCAGTAAGAACACCGGTATTCTCATCACGAAGACGTTTGTACTGACCATACATAAATCCAATTTCCCGACCACCAACGCCAATGTCGCCAGCAGGGACATCTGTATGTGGTCCAATGTATTTCTGTAGTTCAGTCATGAAAGATCGACAGAAACGAAGAATTTCGTTATTGGACTTTCCTCGTGGGTTAAAATCAGATCCCCCCTTACCGCCACCCATGGGAAGTGTGGTAAGACTATTTTTAAAAGTCTGTTCAAATCCGAGGAATTTCAAAGTTCCTAATGTTACACTTGGGTGGAACCTAATACCACCTTTATAGGGGCCTAATGCATTGTTGAACTGTACACGGTAACCACGGTTAACCTGAACATCGCCATTGTCATCTTCCCACTCAACCTTGAATGTAAAAATTCGGTCGGGTTCAGTAATTCTTTCAAGAATTTTTGCGTTTACATATGCAGGATTGTCATTCACTACATCAATAATTGATTCAACTACTTCAGTTGCAGCTTGGATAAATTCTGGTTCCGCCGGATTACGACGTTCCAGATCGGCCATAAAATCTTCTAATTTATACATGAGAATTCCTCCTTCTCGTCTAACGCCGCAAAACACACAGAAGACTCCCATGTGCGGGCACCGTTGTAACACAGTGTAATTCAGCCCAATTGAGTTGTCAATATTTTTTTCACTGATTTCATGAATTATATATTTATATTTTTGAGAATACAGAAGAAAGTTTCTAATTCTTTTATCATTTGATAAATCAACTGCTTTATAATAGCTATATTCGGCAGATACTGTCATACAGAAAAATCGACTCCCCTGAAGTGAGGTTCCTCTAGGTTCTCAAAAAAAATCATGATACGATATATCACCATGAGAAAGTTAATGACTGCCAGCGATCCTTTCGGCGATTTAATGCCACGCCATATATATAAAGTGGTATTAATCTGTAGTGAATATGACCAGTTTCTCATTGAAGAGGATGGTCGGGTAGAAGAAGAATTATTCCGAGAGTATACACAATTAGGACTGAGCAATCCGCCAAAAATCACCTACGCAAGAAACATTGACGATGTGTTCATGTTATTGGCAACCAACAAATTTGACCTCGTTGTCACCATGTTGGAATTAGGGAACACGAGTGTCATTGAACTGGCTCAGGCAATCAAGAATCAATATCCCAGCATACCAATTGTCGCGCTCTCTCCTTCCCCGTCTCACCGTATAAATGAACATCTCAAAAAGCACCACATAGCAGAAGTTGACTACCTCTACTACTGGCAGGGAAATGCAAACATCTTTTTAGCCATGGTTAAACTTCTGGAAGACAAGATGAATGCACTCCATGATGCACAATCGGCAGCAGAGGTGCCCGTAATTATCCTTGTTGAGAATTCGGTTCGATTTTATTCCTCCTACCTCCCGATTCTCTATACTGCAATTATTCAACAGACACGAATGAGTATGAGTGAGGGCTTAAACACTTGGGCTACTGCACTGCGGATGCGTGGAAGACCAAAAATTCTCCTCGCGCAGGATTACGAAGAAGCTTTAGAGCTCTACCATACCTACCAGAAACATCTGTTAGGAATTATTACCGATATCTCTTTTGAACGAGAGGGCATAGTTGATAGTGAAGCAGGTCTGCGTTTTTGTCGTTATATCAGGCAGCAACATCCTGATCTCCCCATACTGCTTCAATCGACAAAGGATGGATATGCTGAAACAGCTCTCCATGAAAAATCATCATTCATCTGGAAATTAAGTCCATCACTGCTCACAGATCTCAGGCAATATGTGTTTGATAATTATGGATTTGGTCCTTTTGTATTCAGAGACGCTGTCACTGGAGAGGAAATTGCACGTTCCGAAAATTTACGAGAAATGCAGCATACACTTCCCTCAGTTCCCGTAGAGACCTTTGTATGGCACTCGAATCGAAATGATTTTTCTCGATGGTTAAAGGCACGAAGCCTCTATGTATTGGCAAACTTGTTTCGCCCCTACTCGGTAAAAGATTTTACCAGTCCGGAAGAATTACGCACTCAGATGGTTGAGATGATTAAGGAATTCAGAATCAATCGCGGTAAGGGAGTAATAGCTCAATTTAATAGAAATAGTTTTGATGAACTCTCTTTCTTCAGCAGAATCGGTTCGGGATCCCTCGGAGGAAAGGGTCGCGGTCTTGCATTCATCGATTTCAAACTCCGCCAAAGCGATATCATCGATAAATATCCAGCAATGTATCTCTCCATTCCACGGACCATAGTAATTGCAACCGATATTTTTGCCCAGTATATGGAGGAGAATGAACTCTATGATGTGGTCGCAAACTCACTCCCTGATGAAACTCTTCGCAGAATCTTTTTGTCTAAACCGCTACCAAAAGAATTAATGCTTGATTTACGAACTATTATAAAAATATTGAAAGTTCCACTTGCAGTACGATCGTCCAGCATGCTCGAGGATTCTCATTATCAGCCTTTTGCTGGTGTATATGAAACCTGTATGCTCCCAAATGCCGGATCGGATGAGGAAAGACTTAAAGAGTTGGCTAGTGCAATCATATGTGTATACGCATCAACTTACTATAATAAGAGCAAAGAGTACTTGAGAGCTACTAACCATATGGTGGAAGAAGAGCGTATGGCGGTAATCATCCAACAGGTCATAGGAAGTGCTCATGGTGATTATTGGTATCCCAATTTCGCTGGTGTTGCACGATCTTTAAACTTCTATCCCATAGGTACTGAGAAGGCAGAAGATGGGGTGAGTATGCTCTGTTTTGGCTTTGGAAAAACCGTTGTTGATAACGGTATGGCCTTTCGTTTTTCTCCTACCTATCCAAAAAGAAACCTTCAGTACCTGGGAGGAATGGAATCAAGTTCTCAAACAAGTTTCTATGGCCTTAATATTACACAACCATACACTCCTGAAGGGAATCCTGAGAATCTTGTTTCTCTACCGCTCTCAGAAGCCGAAGCACATCCTGAGAGTCTCAAACATATTGCTTCTACTTTTGACTCTTCAAAAGGGATGCTTGTGGATCAGTTGAGTGCACAGGGGCAAAAGGTGATCACTTTTAACAGTATCCTTAAATATAACACCTATCCCATAGCCGCAATTATTAAAGATTTGCTTACATTTGGAGAACGGGTTATGAGTACTCCGATAGAAATTGAGTTTGCTTGTAACCTGAATAAACCGAAGTGGAAGAAACCTGAATTCAGCCTGCTTCAGATACGTCCTATAGTCTCTGGTCTGGAAACTGAGACCCTTCATGTAGGTAAACAGGAGCTTCAGCGTGCATATATTGTTTCTCATCATGTAATGGGAAACGGGCACAATGAACATATACGTGATGTTATCTTCGTAAAACCCGACGCTTTCAATCCAGCAAAAACTGCTGAGATGGTTCTTGAGATTGATGCGATTAACTCGCAATTTGCACAAGAGGAGAAGGAATATATTCTTGTAGTAGCAGGACGCCTGGGATCCAGTGACCCATGGTTGGGAATTCCCGTTGTGTGGTCACAAATATCAAATGCCGCAGTAATCATTGAAACCAGTCTTCCTGGATTCCAAGTTGAACCAAGTCAGGGAACACACTTCTTTCAGAACATCACCTCACTAGGCACAATTTACTTCACAGTTAATCCTTCACACAAAGATGGAACACTCTCATTTGATCGCTTCAATGAACTTTCGCTTATTCATGAGACAAAACATTTCAAACATGTGCAATCAGACAAGCCTCTCATTGTAAAGGCAGATGGAAGAAGTCGTTTAGGAGTGGTAACTACCAGCGAATAATGAAAAATTCAATCGAATCAAAAATGGAAAGTTTTTATTCTGTCTCTTTCTATGCTGCTGTAGCGATGCTCATAATTATTCCTGTCCAAATTATCATTTTTGTTCTTTCGCCCCATCCAGATTCGATACAGGGATGGCTAGATTTGTTTGGAAATAATTGGATTCTCGGTGTCATACATTTCGACGGATTATATATCATAAACAATATAATCCTAGCAGTCCTCTATGTTGCTCTCTTTATTCTGTTATATGAAGAACATCAAACTCTCATGATACTCGCATTGCTATTTGGTTTGCTCGGAATCGTATCATATTTTTCATCAAACAAAGCAGTAGAAATGTTTTTCCTCAGTAAAGAATATTGGGGTGGTACATCTGGTCTTCCCGATGAGGTTTTCTTTGCCTCCGTCCAGAACTTCCTTCTCTCCTGGAGGGGAACAGCCTTCGATATCTATTATGTTTTAAACGGAATAACGCTCTTTCTCATCTCTTTTGCAATGGTCAAAAGTCAATTTTTTACAACTAGAGTTGCCGTTATTGGTTTCATCTCAGCATTTCTCATGATTATTCCATCAAATTTTGGCACTATAGGATTGATATGCAGTCTTCTTTCACTCATCCCTTGGTATATCTTTACAATTATGATGGCAAAAGTATTTCGGCTTCAATCAACACGCTGAGATGGCTCCTGCCTACAAGTTCCTCTATTCATTAAAAGACCACGTTGGCTCATCTGGGTTTGCAGCTACAGAGGAGAAATAATCCCAGATTACATCTTTCGGTGGTGGAGCTATAACAGTAAGGAGTTGTTTTCTTACCGGGTGTACAAAGGAGATTCCCCTTGCATGTAAATGAACCCCTCCATTCTCATTTGAACGTGAAGCCCCATATTTAAGATCTCCCTTTATGTGACTGCCCATAGCTGCCAGTTGAGCTCTAATTTGGTGATGTCTTCCAGTAAGAAGACCAATCTCTAACAGATAAAACGATTTTGAAGCACCCAATACCCTAAATGTCATACGGGCTTCCTGGCTTCGTTTCCGTTCATGAACTGTTGCCACTGATTTATTTTTTACCGTATCACGTGTGAGATAGTGGGTAACCAGACCTTCATCGCAATCGGGCAACCTATCAACCACCGCCCAGTACGTTTTCTTAACAGCTTCGTTTGATCGAAAGAGAACATTCATTCGACTAAGGGCTTTTTCAGTTTTTGCATACACAACGACTCCACTCGTGGGACGATCTATGCGGTGGGGAATACCGAGATAGATATTCCCCGGTTTCTTATATGTTACTCGCAAGTAATCCTGAACAGTATCGGCTAAGGTAGCATCTCCGGTCTTATCGCCTTGAACCAATTCTCCCGGAAGTTTATTGATAATAATGAGATGGTTGTCTTCGAACAACACTCTGGATGTTAGTTTATGCATGCTTCTACTCCTCTGAAGGGTTGTCATCGAAGGGATCGATATCTTTAAAAAGTGATGGTTCTTCCCCATCTTCAGATTTTGGATCTGTTTCGTGTTTTATTCTGATAGTTTGAGCCTCTTTGGTAGAAAGCCGCACCCCATTTGCCTTTACCCCTTTTACCAGGAAACGAGAAAAATAGGTACGATCCTCTAAACTCCTGTACCCCTTCCCTTTTTTGAACACGATAGTAACGCGAGCATCGTCAAGTGTGGATAAGGTATAAAGCTTATAATTCCCCTCCGGAAGCAATTCATAGGTTCTATTGAGAATAAACTGAGTTACTTTACACCGTTTTATGAAAAGGTATTTCAGCGACCGTTCCTGATAGATAATGGTAAATACCAACTTCTCCAGAGCATCTTTGTCTGCCAAATCACAAAAACGCAGTCCTTTACCCACATAGAGTTTTTCAGGTGCGTCAGTGACAAAGTATGTACCTTCTTTTTGAATGATGAGTACGCGGTCAAATTGAGAAACAAGGCATTGTGTAACTCCAGTCTTGAGCCCATAGCCAAGATAACCGGTAGCACTATCATATCTCAAAGTAAGATCCCGATTAGCAACCTCTCGAGCATCAACCTTCTTGAACGAGCCAATAATAGTCCTTCGTTTTCTTGATTCCGTATCAGTTAAGCTTCGAATATCCTTTAAATAGCCAAGTGCATATTCAACGATGTGCTCCAGATTATAGGCAATCTGTTCTAATCGCGCGTGAATATTTTCTATCTCGCTCCTATTTTTTTCGATGTCGAACAGACTTATCCTGCGAATAGGAATTTTTAATAATCGTTCTACATCCTCTGATGTTACATCCTGATTCAACTGCTCAAGGAAGGGTTTGAACCCGCCAATAACTGCTTTCTCAACCTCTTCTTGTGTTCGTTTTTGTTCAATCCGTTTATAAATACGCTCTTCAACAAAAATCCGCTCTAAGGTTCTAGCGTGCAATCGGTCATGCAGATGCCCACGTTCAAGTTCCAATTCCCGCTCAAGTACCGAAACAAGGTATTTTGCATGATAATGAATTATCTCGGAAACAGGCATAACTCGGGGAATCCCTTCACAGATTACCAGAGGATTAACCGATATTGACTGCTCACATGCAGTAAAAGCATAAAGTGAATCAACAACATCTTCGGAGTAGGTATTTCGGGCAAGGACAATTTCAATATTTACTTTATCGGTAGTAAAATCATTGATGCTGGCAATTTTAATTTTGCCCTTCTTTGCAGCATCTTCCACCGATTTAATCATTTTCTCAGTGGTAACACCAAAGGGGAGTTCTTCAATGACAATGCGCTTCGCATCCTTCGTATTAAGTTTTGCCCGTACGAGAACTTTTCCAGCACCCTCATCATATAAGGATACATCCATGTACCCTCCGGTGGTGAAGTCTGGATAGAGTTCAAACGGTTTCCCTTGGAGTACTGCCGCCACTGCGTCAATCACTTCGAGGAGATTGTGGGGTAATATCCGGGTTGACATACCCACCGCAATACCTTCAGCTCCTTGTACCAGAACAACAGGAAGCTTAGCCGGGAATGCAAGGGGCTCACTGTTACGCCCATCGTACGAATCAACAAATTCGGTAAGTTCGGGGTTGTAGAGTACTTTTTTCGCGAAAGGAAGAGCTCGACATTCAATATACCTTGGAGCTGCTGCAGGATCTCCGGTCATGATATTTCCGAAATTTCCCTGCCTATCAATGAATAGATCCATATTAGCCAGGTTTACCAGAGCATCTCCTATGGAGGCATCTCCATGAGGATGATACTTCATGCAGTGACCTACAACATTTGCAACCTTGTGGAACTTTCCATCATCCATCTCGAATAGAGAATGAAGAATTCGCCTTTGTACCGGTTTCAAGCCATCAATAATATCGGGAATCGCCCTATCCTTAATTACGTACGAGGCATATTCGAGGAAGTTCTCTTTGAATACTGATTCTGCATGTGCCATTATATGAGATTCTCCATGATGAATTCTCGTCGTTCGGGGGTATTGTCGCCCATATAAAATTTCATTGTTCGATGCATTTCACGCGACGAAGCGATCGAAACCGGTATGAGACGCATCTCTTCACCTATGAACTGGCGAAACTCCGATGGATTGATTTCACCAAGCCCTTTAAATCGAGTAATTTCAGCACCTTTTATATGGGTGAGAGCATCATCCCGCTCCCGCTCATTATAACAATATACCGTTTCCTGCTTATTCCTGACCCTGAATAATGGTGTTTCTAATATAAACAGCCTTCCCGAAAGCACAAGATCCTCAAAATAGGTAAGAAAGTAGGTCATGAGCAAATTACGAATATGAAAACCATCGGTATCGGCATCGGTTGCAATAATGACTTTTCCGTAGCGCAGCCCCTCCACACCATTCTCTACTCCAAGAGCTATCATGAGATTATAGAGCTCTTCGTTTTTATAAATTTCGGTTCGTTTCTTTTCGAACACATTCAGGACCTTACCACGGAGACTGAAAATTGCTTGGGTATAGACATCACGTACACTGACCATAGATCCTGAAGCGGAGTCCCCTTCAGTAAGGAAGATCATTGAATGCTCTCCTTTTTCTCCATGTTGATTGAGATGATATTTACAATCTTTCAGTTTAGGGATGTTTATGCTCACCTTCTTAGCAGCATCCCGTGCTGCACCCTTGACTGCGGCAAGCTCCTTACGAAGCTTTTCATTGCTGGCAATTTTTTCGGAGAGCTTGGTAGCATCATCCGGATTTTTGAGAAGGAAATCGATAATTTCTTCTTTTACTTCTTGAGCAATCCACGTTCTGACCTCAGTATTTCCCAGCTTGTTCTTTGTTTGACTTTCGAATACCGGATCTTGAAGTTTAATGGAAATAGCTCCAGTAAGTCCGTCTCTAACATCAGGGGCGGTATACGATTTCTTATAGAACTCATTAATCCCCTTGAGTATACCCTCTTTAAATGCCCATAAATGAGTTCCCCCATCGCTGGTATGTTGCCCGTTTACATATGAGAAATAGTTTTCACCATAATTTTGTGTGTGGGTAAAAGCAAATTCCATTCGGTCAGAGCGGTGATGTATGGTCGAATACAGACCTTCGGTGCCAACCTGTTTATCGAGCAGGTCGAGTAACCCATGTTTGCTTGTGTATACCTTCTTATTAAAATCTATTGAAAGTCCTGTATTCAGATAGGCATAGTTCCACAATCTCTCTTCGATAAATTCATCTTGGAATGTATAATTCCCAAAAATTGAAGGATCATGGTCTGGAATAAACTCAATCAATGTACCGTCCGGTTCTTTAGTTGTCCCCTTTCGATTGCTCGAAAGCTCTCCCTTAGAAAACACAGCTTCAAAAATTTCCCCATTTCTATACGAGACAACACGGAAATATGAGGAAAGAGCATTCACCGCCTTGGTTCCAACGCCGTTGAGTCCCACAGAGAATTGAAATACTTCGTTATTGAATTTACCACCGGTATTAATAATGGAGACACAGTCGATGACTTTTCCCAGTGGAATACCACGACCAAAATCTCGGACAGAAACCATATCCTGTTCAAGTCTGATGGTGATTCGAGCTCCGTAGTCCATGATAAATTCATCTACACTGTTATCGATAACCTCTTTCAAAAGCACATAGATTCCATCTTCGAAATGGGAGCCATCTCCCAATCTACCTATATACATGCCTGGACGTAATCGTATGTGTTCAAGAGCACTTAATGTTTGAATCTTGCTCTCATCGTAGGCCATAGGACCTGCAGCGGATTTCTTCTTTGCCATGGGTAATAATTATATACGCTTTATTTCGGATTGGAAAGAGCAGCCACCGATTGTTGCAGTAAACTTAAGACTAAAGCATCACACTCTTCTGGGTGTGTCTCCATAGGAATATGAGCAGCTCCTAAAATGACATGAAGCGATAGCTGAGAAATATGCTTAGCCAAGGTTTCAGCTTGTGACAGCGGGATAACCGTATCATGTTCTCCCCAAATTGCTCCAAAAGGGATTTCCAGTGTATTAAAGGCATCAAGAGGGAGTGACTTTGCACTTTTCGCAAAACTGGTAAGTGCTCGTGCGGTACCTG
>CAZTUL010000036.1:0-24075 GCA_964616275.1 uncultured Spirochaetaceae bacterium
TTGTATTCATCAATCTACCGACAGCTTAGTCACATGTCAATCGTTGAGTTCAGCCTTGCAGAATGCTCTTACTCCCAGTAGAATGAGCCGAGAGAGGGAATGAATCGTGTCTAGGCATCATGTTATCCGTAGACTTGAACTCATGTGGAAGGGAATTACCATTGCAGCAAGGATTGACCCTTTTGTTGAAGAGGTATTGCAGCTCATTCCCAACGATACGATAATCACGTGGAGAATACAGAAAAAAGGAATTACCTATAGTTATTCAGTTCGGAAAAAGGGGCTGCAGTTCACACAAGAGATTGAATTATTGAACGATGTAAACCACATTACCTTTCATACCGATTCTCCGCATGCTCTGCATCAGGTTCTTACCGCTCGATTGCCACTTGCAAATGTTCTTGCTAGTAAAGTGGTAAAAGCTTGCGGTTCTTCATCTATTATTATGGCATTAGTTCAGGTGAATAGATTAAGTAGTCCCTATATGTATGGGATGAGAAGGGCCCGGATTGTATTCCCACATATTCTTCAGCCCTTAAATTACCCCAAACGTCGCTTTATTTATTTAGTTCGCTTCCTCACTGCAAAAGGAGCGTCATGATGATGGTAGATAAAGCTTCTAAATCTAGGTTCACTTTTCACATGCAAACTCCCATTACTATTGCTCATGATGCTTTTTATACATTACTTTCAGTGCTCAAAGATGCAGGAATTTATAACCCTTGCTGGGTGCTGCCTGAAGAACCCGTTCAACGACGATTACTGAAACGAATCATCACAAGCGTATGTGGGCAAAGCTGCATATCTGGTAACGAATCATTGATTATTGCAAACCAGGAACTATCAGAAGACTCTGTTAATCACTATGCACATATTTGCAAGGAGCAGATGTTTGATGGAATGATTCTGTGCGGAGACGAATCTACCATACGTTTTGGGAAGCTTATTTCGTTCCAGTTTTCGGAACTTTCTCAGGATAAACTCACTAAAGGGTGTCCTATGGTGCTTGTCCCATTCGGAGAGCTTGATGGATCTGAGTATGTAGGAAGTATATCTTCTGAATCACACGTATTTGAAAATCCTTCTCTTATTCCAATCCATTCGATTGTCGATGGAAGACTCAGCCGTCTTACTACGCTAAAGAGTATTGCCCGAAGTGTGTGTTATGCGTTATTGCGCGTGTACACCGCTTTATTGGAAGAATCTCACCCCTTCATCATGAATTTTGTTGAAGCAGCATCTACACATGCCCACCTCGCGTTGGAGCTAATTGTCGATTCTGGCAGACATACTGAAGCATGGATTGATGGTACTCTTGCTGCTGCAGTAGTCATACACGCAGGAGGAACATGTGCACAGAATCAGAAAAATAATGCAATCATTACATTCTCAGAGCGACTTGCAATCCCGGGGATTGCGGATCGATATCAGAGTGCAGCCGCATTATTGCCGTATGTGTGCATGCGGATTCAACGAAACTATCCAGATATCTACCATTATATAAAAGAACTATTTCACGGTATGGATCCAATTGAGTTTACTCATACGTGGATTGCCCTAGCTGATTCTCGTGGTACAGACAAGGTGATACAACATCTCTGTGGAGATATGCATGACCTTCTCACACATCCACGAAACGTGAGAGATCTCCAGCCTATCTTGTCGTTATTCCCGAATCGAGGAGGGAGGAAATGAGAATCTTTCATCCCTTGATGCTATCTAATACTGTAAATATTATTGCTGGAATCGATTCACTACAAGAACTCGAACCCTTATTGTTGAACATGGACTGTAAAAATCCTTTTGTCATTATGAGCAAAGGAGCCTCGACATCTGGTGTTGGTGATATGTTTATAAAGGACAATCGTGCCGAGGTCCTTTCCGTACAGTACACAACAGTCATCGTATCAACAACAGAAATCTCGACAACATCTGTTAATTCTCTTGTTGAGCAATACAAGGTGGGTAGATGTGACAGTTTAATTGCTTTGGGTGGTGGAACCATCATCGATTTAGTTAAATTGGTAAAACTTTCTCTTCTTGGTATACCAACAGCTCAAGTTCACTATGAGGGAACGTGCATTTTAGAAGAGGAAGAAAGGGCTCTTCCAAATTTACCACTTATTGCAATTCCAACAACAATAGGTTCTGGTAGTGGAGCTTCTCAAGTCGCCTATGTGTACTCTCCAGAGGTGAATCGTCCGCTACGGTTTGATCATCATGCACTACTTCCTCACAGCGTCATACTAGATCCAAAACTTTCCAAGACTGTCCCATCCATACAAACTGCAATGAGCGTTGCAGCTATTTTAGGACGTGCCATGGAGTCCATAACCAGTGCATTATCTGGCCCTGTAAGTGAATCCTACGCATGTCATGCTTTACGACTATTACATGAACATTCATTCCGTGTAATACATACTCCACACGATCTTGAAGCACGCCTCGGCATTGCTATTGCTTCTCACCTTGTTGGTATTGCCACTTCAATGACACGAGGAGGGTTAGCACATGTAACTGCACTGACCTTGGAAAAGATTGTGCATATTCCATATGGTCAAAGCATGCTCATCATGCTACCCCACACGCTCAGATATATTTCTGACAGTAGTACTGAAGCCCTTGAGCGAATGGCTATAACGGTGGGAATATGTGAGAAGAAACCAGACAAGAATTCTCAGCAGCTAGTTGCGGATGCATTAGCGGGGATTACCTGGGTAAATAATTTCCTCACAAGCATTACAGCCTCTATGAGTCCAGCTCTACCTC
The DNA here is from genome assembly GCA_964616275.1 of uncultured Spirochaetaceae bacterium. GTDB lineage: Bacteria > Spirochaetota > Spirochaetia > Sphaerochaetales > Sphaerochaetaceae > CAYZJV01. Next base: position 2,770 of record CAZTUL010000036.1, read on the forward strand.
GAAAGTTCTATGACATCCTGGATAATGAAAAGAAACAGCGGTTATTACGTCCTGAACAATTAGAGGATTTTGCCTCTAAGATTCTAGACAATACCGATCTTCTTTCGAATAAACGCCTACCTACGCTGTCTGAGATAGTGAGCATCCTTGAAGCTGCGTATTGGGGATATCCACTGAATCAGGATACGTCTCGAGAGTATACTATATAGATGAGGTGATACATGGAACAGAGAGTAACTCTAACATACGAAAAACAGAAAATTACGGTTCCAATTGGTACGCGCGTTGAAGATGTCGTAATGAATAGACTTACATTGAATTCGAGCAATCCAACATATGCCGAAAATCCAGTAATTGGGATTCGCATGAATAATGAACCATTATCTTTTGGTGCAAAACTCATGGTTGATGCAGTCATAGAACCGATATACATGTTCAGTAACATTGGTAAACGTATGTACCGGCATACGCTGAGTTATCTCTTGGCTTATGCAAGCGAACGAGTGTTTCCCGAACGACGCCTCATTATTGGCCATGCTTTGGGAGATGGCTTTTATTACACTTTCGATGGAATCTCTTCGGTAAGCGAACAGGATGTATCTCGTATTGCAGATGAGCTGCGGAAACTGGTTGATGCGAATTTGCCTGTACACCAGGGGACAGTGAGTTATGTTGATGCCGTATCACATTTCAAAGAGAAGGGTTATGTAGCAACTGAGCTGCTTCTATCATACCGAAACGACCCCACGCTGGAGTTGTATCGATGTGGAGCATTCATGGATATTGCGTATGAGCCCTTATTGCCATCAACAGGATTACTCAGTATTTGGGAACTTCGTCTCTATGGAGATCGAGGAATGCTTTTACGCTACCCACTTTCAAGCAGTTTTCTTTCGATTGCAAAATTCAGAGATAACCCACTGCTCTTCTCTGTGTTCCGTGAGAATAAAATCTGGGGTACCATTCTAAAGGTTAATTGTCTAGGCGAGATGAATACCATCTGTGGCTCTCGAGAAATATTCACTTTTATTCGAATGAACGAAGATCTACAACATAGGAGAATTTCTCAGATTGCCGATATGATTCGAGACAGAGATTCCGTTAAAGTGGTCTTTATTGCTGGACCATCATCTTCTGGAAAGACTACTTTTGCGATGAGACTGTCTATCCAACTCAGATTGCTCGGATTCAACCCTGTACAGATTTCGCTTGATAATTATTATCGTCCAAAGGATCAAGCTCCATTAGATGCAGAAGGCAAACCTGATTTGGAGGTTCTGGAGGCTCTCGATCTTGAATTATTCAGAGATAATTTAGAAGCACTTTATGCTGGAAAGTATGTGGATCTCCCAAAATTTGAATTCAAAGATAACGGAAGACGCTTCTATGAGGGGAAACCGATAAGTCTGAAGGATAACACTATTCTGGTTATTGAAGGAATCCATGGGCTGAATCCAAGACTGATTCCGGGCATTGATCGTAATACAACTTTTAAGATATATATTTCTGCACTTACACAACTCAATCTTGATGACCATAACAGAATCTCTACAACAGATAACCGAATTCTCCGAAGAATTGTGAGGGATAACAGAACAAGGAGTACGAGTGCCCAGATGACCTTGGAGATGTGGCCATCAGTTGAACGGGGAGAAACACAACACATATTCCCCTATCAAAACCAAGCCGATATCATGATAAACTCTGCACTTGAATATGAACTTCCTGTGTTAAAACCATATGCCGAACCACTTCTAAAGACTGTAAAACCGGAGGCATATGAGGCATACCCGACAGCTAGAAGACTGCTGGGAATTTTGGAAAATGTATATCCAATCCCAGCAGACCTTGTGCCAAGCGATTCCCTGTTACGTGAGTTTATTGGGGGCAGCGAGTTTCATAATGAGTGTCACTAAATCCAACAGCTACAAATTACTTAGACATTATAGATATGTTTGAACTCATCAAATAGCTGCTGTACTTTAAACTGACACTTCCCACAGATTGTCCCATAGCCGGTGATTTCCCTCAATTCATCAAGTGTGGTAGCCTCTTTGCTTTTTACAAGCTCCTCAATTCTTTGGTCTGTAACGTTCTTGCATTCACAGATTACTTTAGCTACTCGTTTTTTAAACGGATTCTCTCTGCCATTCCGATCAAGATAGTCATCAATAGCTGCCCGTAAAGCTTTATCACCAAGGACTGAACAGTGGAATTTATGTTGTGGTAATCCACCAAGTCTATCGGTAATCATTGCAGGAGTAAGTTCATAGGCTTCTTCAAGAGTCATCCCTATGGCAATTTCGGACATCATTGAAGTACTTGCAATTGCACTTGCACACCCGTAGGTTTGCCACTTGAGATCTGTGATGATATCATCCTTTACAGAAATACCCACCTTCATCTGATCACCACATGCCATGGATCCGACTAAGCCTTCTCCATCCGGGGCATAGTTTTCGTCTTCCCAGACATTCTTTGGATTCATGAAATGCTCTTTCACCGTATCTGTATATACCCAAACTGATGCGTTATTGCTCATCGTGTTGAAATCTCCCTTAACCGCTTAATAATTGACGGCATTTTCTCTAATACGTAGTCGATGTCTTCTTCAGTATTAAACCTTCCGAGGCTGAACCTAATTGATCCATGGGCAAGCTCGACATTTAGGCCACTTGCCAAGAGCACATATGATGGTTCGAGCGAACCGGTCGCACATGCTGAACCTGTCGATACAGCAATACCCTCGAAGTCAAGCATGAGCAGAATCGATTCACCTTCGGCACCTGCAAACGATACGTTCAATGTGCCGGGAAGGCAGTCGGTGGGATGCCCATTCACTACAACTTGAGGAATCGTGTTTACTAGCCCTTTGCGAAGTTTTTCTCGAAGTGTCCAGAGTTTTTTCTGCTCTTCTGCAGCTGTTTCAGTGACCAGTTGTGCTGCCCTTCCCATACCGATAATTGCGGCATTGTTATAGGTACCTGCCCGTTTTCCATCTTCCTGATGCCCTCCTTTAATAAAGGCATCGAAAGGTGCTCCATCACGCACGTACAGAGCCCCGACTCCTTTTGGTCCATAGAATTTGTGCCCAGAAAGACTCAAATAATCTACTTTCCACCGGTGTACGTCTACATCCATTTTCCCAATCGACTGCACTGCATCTGTATGCACGAGGCAACCATGCCGGTGAGCCATTTCTGTGATTTTTTCAATCTCCTGGATTGTTCCCGTCTCGTTGTTCCCCGACATAATGGAAACAAGAAGTACGTCTGAACCAAGTAGCTTCTCATAAGCGGCAAGGTCTATTTTTCCTGTTTTATCTACCGGTGCATAGTCTACTTTATAGCCTCGTTTCACGAGGTACCTACAAGTTTCTATAATTGCAGGATGCTCAATTGTTGAAGTGATAATTCGTTTTCGGTCAGATCCATCGTCAATCATTTCCCTAGCTTGAGTAAATACAGCGTTATCTGATTCAGATCCTCCACTGGTAAAAATCACCTCACTTGGATCAGCTCCTATCATATGAGCTACTGAACGACGAGCATCCTCAACTTGAAGAGATGCTTCTCGACCGAAATTATGCATGCTCGAGGCATTCCCAAATAATCGGTAACTGTCTGTAATCGCATCAATGACTTCAGGAGCCATTTGCGTTGTTGCATTGTTATCTAAATATACTAATTTCATGTACCTTCTCTCTTTTCAAAATAGGGAATCTAATCCCTTGGGGTCAAGTCACTTTACCGAATTGAGAGAGAGTGCACTGTCTTCGTCGTCAGAAGAATTTCCTCGGTCGCCATGTACATAGCGGATATAACGTCTTGGAGCAAAACGGATGTGATGTGAACGAGCCCATTGCACATAGGCACACGTATCGGGTAGGTAGGAGGCAAACATTGCCGTAAACCGGGTTACCCTTCTACAACGAGCCTGAGCCTCCAATCTTTTAAAATAGATGAGACACTGTCGTGTTTTAGGATCATAGTATTCACAATAGGAATCGAGGTCATACACAACTGTACGACCCATGATAACTTTCTCATGACAGCAGAGGCCACATTTATTACATGTCCCTTCCCAAGCAGGAGCTGATTGCTTCATGAGATAGGACTCCCCTGGTGCAATTGTTCAAGTTTCTTTGCTGCGGTGATATCTACCACAGGGTTTACCAGGATAGGAGTGACAGAAATGAAGTGTTCACCAAGTAGCTGATAATCTGTTTCAAGTTCTGCATGAACTAACTCAGGAGGAGTGTCCGACTTTAACAGAAGAGTCATTTCTTCACCAATACCTACTCCGTTTGCATCAACATCTTCATCGCTGTATGCTAGACCAAGCTTAGTGGATGAGGCATCGTAACTCGTTGAACGTGCACTTGAACTTTTTTCAACTACATCAAAATACTGCAATTGACCAATCATTCCCACACGCCATGACCCATTAGGGACGGGGGGCACATTAATATTTAATAATACTTCTCGAGTACAAAATGGAAGAAATTCTTCAAGGTGTTCGGCAAGAAATGCCGCAGCCTCTACAAACGGATATTGCTCAGTATACTTTTCTGCTCGAGCCGAAATGGCAATCGCAGGAATACCGCGAAGAGCAGCTTCGCTTGCTGCCCCAACGGTTCCCGAGTAAAGGATATCGGTACTTGCATTATATCCATGATTTATACCCGAAATGATTACATCTGGAGTGATAGGGATAGCATCCCCATTGAGGCCATATAATATACAATCAGCTGGAGTTCCACTACAGTGATAATGTCGAGCATCATAACGAATAAATTTAATTTTACCTTTAAGTGTCATGGCATGCGACTGAGCACTTCGTTGATCTGATGGAGCACATACCCACACCTCATGACCCGCCTCAGCGAGCACAGCTTCAAGTACCGTAATACCCTCGGATTGGTATCCATCGTCATTGGTCAACAATATGATCATAGTTAGTAAGAGTCTATCTTGAGCCCTCCTACAGGCCGATACGGCTTCCATGTAGGCTTAAACCCAAAGATATGCTCATATTCCTCCATTCTCGTGGTGTACTGGTCAAGCGAATCTGGAGAGAGCAACACCAGGATGGTACCGCTGGAACCGGTGGTAATCATGGTGGCACCAAGACATCCACTCATTTCAGTAGCTCGTTTGGTGAGCCAGTCAATTTCTGGACACGTTACTTCGAAGACGTCTCGCAACCCCGCCTGCACCTTACTGAGTACCTTACCATACAGTACCACATCATTTTGTGCAAGCAGACGGGCTGCCTCTTTGGCCAAACGGCTTTCCGCGAGAACATAAAGACATATCCTTTTATCTTCTTCAGTGAGCAATCCTATCGATTCTTTCACCTCTTGTTCAGAGACATCACGCATGAGACCATGTGGGAATACCAGACGGAATCGTTCAAAAGCTTTTTTACTTTCAACTCTCCGTATGGAAAGTTCCTCGCGTAATGCATGGGGAGAAATTTTACTCTCGACAATTATGGGGATTACAGAACCATCTTCAACTATCTGGGGTATCCTCTCATAGGTTAGATGATGCACATCATACAGAAGTAGAAAATCCTTTCTCACTTGCAGCATGGCAAGAAATGTTACCAGTCTACAATCCTCTCCTACGAATGAAGAAAGTGCCGAGTATCCAATTGCTGGACAATCCTCCAGATTTAAATCTTCGTGAAAAACTGATTTTAGTGCGATGGCAGTACCGAGAGCAATCGCAGAGTTTACCATGGATCCTTCTCGATCTAATAAATCACCCGAGAAGGTTATATTACACCCTGAAGTAGGAAATCCTCGGCTATTGAGAACAGAAATAACACCTTTGATGATATTTGCCCATCGATCTTCCCTGCGATATTTCACATTTTGAAGATTAAATCGTTTACGATCTTTCATGGGAGCCATAAACAACCGGACACTTTGATCGGATCGAACCGAAAGTGCCACTTCGAGTGAACTTATCGCTGCTCCACATAATGAATAACCCTTACAATAGTCAGCGAATTCACCTAAGAACGTCACAATCCCAGGGACAGTTACAACTACGCTAGGTGTATCATCATGTTCAAGCTCATGGAGTTCCGCAATCTGTTTCATATGGTCCTTTATGCATCAATCTTAGGCTAAGAGTCCAAAGAATGCAATAAAAAGGTTCCGATTGCAATAAGTCAATGATTAGTTTTCGCTTGATACCCAAGTTGTCCCATCCTAGTGAGCACATCACTCAGGTTACCTTTGAACGGCCCAGGTGTCTCCATCTTAATCGAACAGAGTGCTGCTGCATGGTATAGTGCCTCTTCTGGATCAGCATCTAATCGTTTCGCCAGATATGCAGCAAAGGTAGTATCTCCACGACCCGTTCGCCCTGAAAGATTGTCTGGATTGAACGGAGCTGTATACAGATTTCCTTCTGCACAAACAAGAACTTCCTCGTTGTGAGTAATCATTACCTCTTGAGCTCCCATTCCAGCGAGTGTCCGGGCAGCTTCTTTTCGATCATGCAATCCTGTTAAAATGTATGCTTCTGCTGCATCGGTTTTCAGATACTTTATGAATGGCAGTAATTCAGCGGCTCGCTCCCATTCTTTAAAAATCAAGGTTCCGTTCTCACTGCAACGAAGTACTCCCTGTACATCGAGTGCAACTTCCCCTTTTTCAGCTAGGAAAGAGATAAAATTATCAGGAATCTCTCCTTTAAATAGCCCCGCCAAGTGAAATACCCTACTTTCTGGAATATGAAAGTTTTCAATTTGGAAAGGGTCCGCTTGAGCATCAAGAATGACCTCTCTCCGTTCTCTATCCGGTGATTCATACCGTAGCGTGATTTGGGTAGTTCGTGGAGAGGGAATTCTTGTAACTGTAACACCTTCAAGACGAATTACATCTAAAAGTGAATCGTCTTCTGAGGTAGCCATCGTTATAACATGAACTTGTTTTCCCGATCGTGCCGCAGCGATTGAAGAATAGTAAACCGCTCCACCAAGGGCTTCAGAAACATCACCCATATCATAGAGGGTGTCCTTGCATATGTGCCCAATCATAGTAATATCGTACGCCATAGTATAAATCTCCTAAGGAAACCTACGGCAAAGAACATTTCTTTGCCGTAGATATTGTTGTTATTGTACGGTGAGCCAGAAGTTCCTCAGTTCATCCTGGTGCTGATAATTATAATTCAGATCAAGCGGCCAGAGATTCAAAGTATCCAAAGCAGGTGTATCTATTGGTTCCACGTCCCCACGTGTTGGCCAGGAACCTCGCACGTAGAAAGGCTGGAATCCAGAACCTGTACCTTCCACTTCTCCTCCCATCCAACGGATGAGTAGTTTTGCAGCGTTTACACTCTCTGAACGATCAGCAATATACAAGTACGCAGGGTCGGAGACACCAAGTCGAGGACTTACATCCCAAGCAACATCCATAAACAGATTCTTCTTAGGACCAGCATCACGCATCTTGCTGGATGTAGCAATACCAAAGGGAGGATTTGCTTGTCCAGGAGCTCCTACGGCTTGAACTATATCCGTGTCCGAGGTCATTACAATCAAATCATTTTTTGCGAGTCGCTTGAGAAACTCATATCCGGCATTACTTGTTCCATCAAGAACCACATCTTCGCCAAACTCTTCACGATAGGCTGCAGCCATCTCCTCTGGGTGACTCACAATCGAAAGAAACAGTCCCATGGTTTCGGAGTTTTCAATCGGATTTCTCAGGATAATCTTTCCCCGATACTCAGGCCGTGTTAAATCCCACCAAGAATCGATTGGGCTCTCATCATATACCTCAGAGTTGTAGAAGATTTGTTTCATCTCAAAGTAAGGAGCAAATCCGCCGCTTTTAAACATTTCTGGAGCTGTTTGTGTTAAATCAGAGGGATTATACTCTCTCAGTTGTCCTCGTTTAACGAACTCGTTATATACAGACCCATCAGTGTCTTTTACGAAGATAATGTCAGCATTATTTATGTTAGCCACATATTCATGTTGATACTTCTCCAGCAGTTCTGATTGCCGCATGTCATAGACAACAACCTCAATCCCGGGATATTGGGCTTCAAACGTTTCTTTTACTGAATTTATCCGGCTCGACATAGAATAGACCGTTACTGAGCCTTCTGCTTTTGCCTTTTCATACAATTCCTCTACTGATAAATCCTCGTAAAAATTAACACGTGTGACCCAGTCTTCTGCTTTTGCTGAAGATGCGACTTCGTTCGATGTAGTTTTTGAGCAAGCAGTCATTACTACAACCAAGACGAGAGCTATCGAAAGCATTGTCCAAACTCTTCCCTTTTTCATACGTTCTCCTTTATTGTGATTTCTCTTCAGGATTAACCCGTATCGTGGATCAATCCGTTGATTTTACATTGCACGCACTATCAGTGTTGCATCATTGTCTTCGTATACATTCATGCGATTCTGTTTCAGAAATATCCACACATGGTCATCCACTTCGTATTGCTGTAAACCTATCTCTTTTGCCATAAGTAAATGGCTCCCAAGCTCCAATTCCATAAGAGTCTCTGAACCCGCCGGCAAGATTGAAGAAATACGGCAGGCGAAATACCCTGTACGCTCTTCTCTACTAACAATGATATCTTCTGGACGGATTGCCATTGTTACATTACAGCAATCCGCCGCTTGTGAAATTCTCTTGAGCATGCCATTACTTCTCTCTCCCAACTTGTCAAATTCTAGAACACCGAACTCTGATTCAATAATCATTGAGGAGTCAGTCAATGCTTTTACGGTACCTGGAAGAAAGTTGATTTTTGGGTTTCCTATGAATTCGGCAACTTTTAATGTTGAAGGGTTATTGTAAATCTCATAAGGAGTATTGCATTGTGTTAGAATACCATCAAAATAGACTGCGATTTTTGAAGAAAGTGTAAGTGCTTCCACCTGATCATGTGTTACATAAATGATTGTTGTCTTTAGTTCCTTGTGAAGACGTTTTAGCTCAGCCCTCATATCTACTCGTAACTTTGCATCAAGATTTGACAGTGGCTCATCGAGGAGTAAAATCTTTGGCTGAGAGACAATCGCTCGGGCAATCGCAACTCTTTGTTGCTGGCCTCCAGAGAGTTCAGATGGATACCTCTGTGCATATTCCCTAATCTGCATCCGATCAAGAGCTGACATGACTTTCTCAGAAATTTCATGTTTGGGTAATTTTTGTATGGTTAAACCAAAAGCAACGTTCTGAAATACTGTCATATGCGGCCAAAGAGCATAGCTTTGAAATACTAAATTAAGATTTCTTTTTGAGGGCGGAGCGAATTTGCCGGTGTGAGGGTCAGCAACACGCTCGCCATCAATAATTACCTCACCACTCTGTGGGTTTTCCAATCCAGAGATTACTCTGAGTGTTGTAGTCTTCCCACAACCAGATGGCCCAAGTAGTGTCATAAAATCACCCTGTTCTATCACTAAATCCACATCTTTTAGGATATGTACTTTATCGTAAAACTTATTTACTTTTTTTAGTTCAATTCTGCTCATATCAACCTCCGATTCCTTTTGAAATATCTGCTTTGCTGACCTTTCTTGCTATAAAATTCACCACCATGATGATAAAAATGATTAAGGTGGTTATTGCATTGGAGAACTGTGCGTATCCAGACTCGGTGTATGAGTAGGTCAGACTAGTTAGTGTGGATGTTTCTGGTGTAACCAGCAGCATAATCAATGCAAGCTCTTTCATACCGCTTATAAAAATTAACAAGAAAGCACTAAATACTCCCCCTTTAGCAAGCGGCAAAATGAGTTTAGAAAAAATCTTCACCCAGGGAGCACCTTCAATTTTTGCTGCTTCCTCAAGTTCACTGTGAATTTGCAGCATACTGCTTGTCCCTGACCTGACAGCAAATGGCAAATACTTAACAATGCTAATCAGAACGAGCAGACTAAAGGTTCCATACAGTACAGGGATAAACAAATGAGAACGAGAAAACATGGAAAGGTAGATTGTACTCAATGCGATAGAGGGGATAAGCATCGGCGTAAATGAAATTTGTTCAATGAACCTTCCGCTAAGCTTTTTTCTACCGCGAGAGATAAGATATCCAAGTAGCAATCCAACAACTGTTGCTATGAGCGATACTATGGAGACTAGCTTCAAGGTATTTATCAACGAGGTCCAGATTCTTGGGTTATGAAAAATTCCTGCTTCTCCATCAGCGATAGCCTGATTTGATTCACCAATCCAGAAGTGGAGTGTGAGATTATCTAGACTATACACTCCAGGTTTAAGCATAACACTCTGCCAGACTAGAACAAAGAGGGGGAGAATGACACAGAGGAAAACAAACAGTAATACAAGTCCAGTAATTACCGGCCTCAGTCTTTTTAATTTGATGAGATTGGTACGTGTACTCTTCCCTCCAATAGTGGTAAAACTTTTTCGTTTTCCAATAGCCTTTTGATTTAGATATACCGTGAAACTAGCAACTAAAATGAGCACAATACTCAATACATATGCTTGTGTGGTCATCCGGTTTCGAATGTTGGTATAAATCATCGTAGATAGTGTGTAGTAGTTAACTTTCATGCCAAGAAAGGCTGGAACACCAAATGATCCAATCGCTTTAGAGAATGTGAGAATAAATGAAGAAAGAATCGCCGGCATCACTAATGGGAAGGTGATCTTCATTAGTATTGTGCCCCTTTTTGCCCCAGTTATCTCGGCCATTTCTTCTAAATCTCCACCGATAGAGGTGAGTGCAGCAGATATAAGAAGAAAGGAAAAAACAAAATAGTGTAGCGATAAAGACAGTACAATAGGAAAAAACCCATATGAAATCCAATCTGGAGGAGCTACATTAAATACTGCTTGGAACATTCCTGGGTAGCCTCCGATTCTCTCATTCTTGAAAAGAATCTGCCATGCCAGAGCCTTACACCATGAAGGCACCATATAAGCTACAACCAAAATGAATGAGAAAAATTTCTTCATCGGAAGATCTGTTCGCGTAACCAACCACGCCAATACGCCTCCTATCAGGATTCCAAGGAAAGAAACACTGAGAGAAGTTAACAATGAATTAATCAAGGGGGTATAGAACATAGCATTACTTATGTTGCTCGCAAACGCAGTTTTCCAGTATTGTATAGTGCCGGTTCCCTCCTCAGCTCCAATTCGCATTGCGTCACGGTACTGCAGTTGAAATGATTTTGTAAAAATCTCCCACAAAGGAAGTGCTATAAGAAAGAGCAACACTACAATTGCAACGACACTAATGAAATTCTGTGGGTTCTGCATATAGTTTTTTAGCCGATTCATATAGAGATGAAATTTACTTATATGTCTTTCGTTGATACTAGACTCGCTTGTGCTTACCATTATGACCCTCCTTCTTTCTAGACTAGTCCAATCAAGCTTTGTTAATCTCATCAATGATAGGTGGAATCTCCATAAGAGAACTAATAATAAAATCGGGGACTAACTCATTATTGACTTCGACATCGCTCAATTTCGTAAATTCCGACTTAATCTGTATAGTTTTAGATAGACCTGCACTTATAGCTCCTGCAACATCTCTCGACAAGGTATCGCCAACGTACATAGCTTGAGAAGATTTGCTATGCATCCTTTTGAGGGCATCATGGAACAAAAATGGATGTGGTTTGCGAATACCGTAATCAACCGAAAGAACTATTACCTCAAAGAATGACTGTATCCTATAGTTTTTAAGAGATTCACGTACCTGCGTGAAACTCCCTGTGTTGCTGATTACTCCCATCCTGATGCCACGATCCTTAAGACCTTGCAGCATCTCATGGAGGCCTTCTCGACATTTTCGAGTTATTACTTCTGTTTCCCAGAAATAGGCAAGTTCCTCATGATGATTGAAAATAATCTGATCTTCGACAGCATAATCTTTGAGAACCCAATCTCTCCATACCATTGCAGGATGTCCCTCTACACAAGATTTCTCTCTAAACTTTCGGTACATCGCATAATTCTTTTGCATTCGACTGTAACAGGTTGCACCATCTTCATTGGTAATATCACCATATGGAATCTGAAGTATCTGTTCCAACCGTTTAGGGAGTATAGAGGCAATTTCGGGTACATACCAGATTTCCTCAAGCGTCCCCCCCATGTCAAATAAAACTGTGTCAATTTTCATAAAATCCCCTTCTTAACCAAAGATGTCGTATCAAGTGCTTTAACCATCATTACAAATTCATCAATCGAATATATTCGATTCGGGAAAGCAACTCCTCCAGTCGCTAAATCTCCTGGTCTATGAAAATCAGAACCCGAAAGTATTAGCAGATTATGTTCATGAGCAATTGCTTCAGCTGTTTCATTTCGTGAATCGTGTCGAGGGTTTCCATTATAGATTTCAAAGCCATCTACTACGAGCGGGAAAAGCGGGGCACATCCATCTCTGTAAGGATGTGCCTGATAGACTACTACGTTCCCAAGACTACGAATTGAATTCATGAATTGGGTGATGGACCATGAAAGAATTGACTCGTGCTCCTTGAGGAACGCTTCGTCAATCCCATACACGAGGTAGTCATTATCATTCTCTGTGAATCGAAGTTCAATTCCCCAGAATACATCCATATCCAATGTTTTTGCCATAGGTACTGCATTCCTATAGCCAGCAAGATATCGGTCTATCTTCTCTTCCCATGAAATTTTTCCATAAGCGTTCAAATTTTCTTCGTTAAAATGATCCGTAAAGACTATGCCTTGATATCCTGCATCTCGATACATCTGCAGACCTCTTCCCGCCGGTACATGTCCGCAGAGACTAGATTCGGCGGTATGAGCATGGGTTTCATATCTATACATTCACAAACTCCTCATCATCTGGACAAATCATCCTATGACTTTTTATTTTAACTTAAACGTTATAGTTACCATCTAAAAAAAATTACATTACCAATCCCGTTTCGTAGACCTTCGTATCCGTAGTTCTGGCTGTAACACAATTCGCTTATTCACTTCGTCTGTAGGTTTACCACTTATCATTTCATGGAGATGCTCAAAAGCAATTTTCCCTGTTTCGAATTTTGGCTGCCATACAGTGGTAAGATTAATCATTGGCAAAGAAACAAATGCGATATCATCATATCCGATAACACATACATCCTCAGGAACTCGGATATTTGCTTCATTAAGTGCTTGCATTACTCCTATCGCCATTAAATCGTTAAGTGCGAAAATCGCTGTCGGAAGAGTGGATCTCTCTGCGAGTACTTTTTGCATGGTAGCCATACCACACTCAATTCCTTTCAGCCCACTTGTATTGAATACCACATCGGGTTGAAATCCACTCTCCAGCATAACATCTCTATATCCGTTCATACGATCATTTCGGGTCTTTGTGCTTAAATCATCGCAAATCATGAGAATTTCAGAATGCCCAGTCTCAATCAGATGAGAAGCTGCTAGACGCCCACCTCGGTAGTTGTCAATTCCAATGTAATTCTCCATGGTGTCGTTAACTTTCCCCCCAAAATAGATGACTGGTACTTGATTCCGAACTATTTTTTTTATTTGGGAAATATCATTACTTACTGGACTGATCAGTAATCCAGCAACACGATTCTCCATCATTGTATTTATATAGTTTTGCTCATGCTCAAGGCTACGTTTTGTATCGCCCAATAGGAGCGTGTAGCCATAGTCAATAGCGGTATCGTTAATCCCCTTATAGATACTTGGATAGATTGGAGTGGAGATATCTGGTACAAGAACACCTATAGTATGATTACTCATCTTCACAAGATTACGAGCAATCATATTTGGGGTATACCCGAGCTCTTGGCTAATACTAATAATCTTTGCACGAGTATTGTCACTTATATCAGATTTTCCATTGAGGGCTTTTGACACAGCAGCTGGTGAGACTCCCGCTCTGACTGCAATTTCCTTAATAGTAACTTTCACTTCCCTCTCCATACTAAAACGTTTAAGTAATACTACACCAACATAATCCAGACGTCAAACATTTTTTTGATTTTTTTATGATATCTGGCGGATTGGGATAAAATGAGTAATCAAATTTATATGTATTAATGATTTACCATATAGAAATGAATGGTATGCAAGCAAGCTTTCGTTTCCGGCACTTGTTCGGCAAAGTGACCACTTCGTGGTCCCGCTGCTCTCACTTCGTTGGGAAATAAAAACCGCTTCCCAATGAGAAGCGGATTGAATACACCAAGTATACTTATTTCTCTGAAAGTCCGTATTTCTTCTTAAAGCGCTCGACACGACCGGTGGTATCCACCAACTTCTGTGTTCCTGTGAAGAATGGGTGACATGCACCACAAATTTCAATATCGAGGTTCTTGACGGTTGATTTAGTCTCGAACACATTCCCGCATGCGCAGGTAACCTTTGTCAATTCATACTTGGGATGGATTCCCTCTTTCATAATCATGCCTCCAATGTCTATGCTGCTACCCTCTGCTACGGTCACGTGCCTTGACAGAGGGACGATTTCATCTATTTTGCCCCGTTACATAACTCCAGTGTTCATGGAACGAAGAAACGCCTCATTATTCTTTGTTTTCTTCATTTTGTCAATGAGCAACTCTGTCATCTCTATGTCTTCCATTGGGTTGATTGCATTACGTAAAGCCCAGATTTTTGCAGCCTCTTCAGATGTAAGTAAGAGATCCTCTCGCCGTGTACCCGATTTTTTAATGTTGATGGCAGGATAGAGCCGTCGTTCAGCCATTCGGCGATCGAGCACAATCTCGTTATTGCCAGTACCCTTGAACTCCTCAAAGATTACTTCATCCATTCTCGATCCTGTTTCAATTAATGCCGATGCAATAATAGTGAGACTGCCACCATGCTCTATATTTCTTGCAGCTCCAAGAAAACGTTTTGGTTTATGCAGAGCATTAGAATCAACTCCTCCCGAAAGTATTTTACCAGAAGCCGGTACCGTCTGGTTATACGCACGAGCTAAGCGTGTAATATTATCGAGCAAAATAACAACATCATGCTTATGTTCGACCAATCGTTTCGCCTTCTCAATTACCATTTCAGCAACAGAAACATGCCGAGAGGCTTGTTCATCAAATGTAGAAGCAATGACTTCACCCTTTACCGTCCTTCTCATATCGGTAACCTCTTCAGGACGCTCATCTATGAGGAGCACCATGAGATAAACCTCAGGATGATTTTCTGTGATTGCATTAGCTATTTTCTGCATTAATATAGTCTTACCTGCTCTTGGTGGAGCTACGATAAGACTTCGTTGTCCTTTACCTATTGGGCTGAACAGGTTGATAATCCGTGTAGAAATTTCCGAGTCTTCTGTTTCCAGATTAAGTCTTGCATCCGGATACAACGGAGTAAGAGAATCGAACCCTGCACGAGATCTGGCAACTTCAGGAGCATCATAGTTTATCGTCTGCACCTTTATCATAGCAAAATAACGCTCAGCATCGCGAGGAGGTCTAATTTGCCCCTCAACAGTATCACCTGTTTTCAGTGAGAGCATTTTTATTTGAGATATTGAAACATAAATATCTTCCGGGCCACTCAGATAATTATTCTGGGGTGAACGAAGGAACCCATAACCATCAGGAAGAACCTCTAAAGCTCCATAAGCCATAATCACCCCACCTTTTGCAGTGTGGGCTTTTAAAATTTCTACAATAAGCTCTTGGCGCTTTAAATCCATAATCACGGTTTGAACTAGACCGAATTCCTCTGCCTTCTGGCGCAATGCGGGTAAAGTCATTACCGTAAGATCATTCACAATAATACGTACGGCATTAGGATCTTCTACATAAATCTCAACAGGGATATCTTCAACCTGCGTATTCACCCGACTATTCTGCCGGTTGTGATTGTTTTTTTGATAATTGGTTTTCTGTCTGTTATTCTGTTTATTATTCTGATGATTTCGTGATTGTGGCCGATTATGTTGTGGATTGTTATGATTCTGGGTTCTTGGCTGTGAAACTGATTGTGGTTGTTTAGGGACCGGTTTCTCTACAGGTTTTTCTTCTGGTACTTGAGGTGCTGAAGCCTCTACCTGCTTTTTCCGAGGAGGCCTTCCCCGTTTTTTTGGAGCCGGTTTAACCTCAGCAGGCTCTGCAGAATTTTTATTCTCCTCTTCTGAGGAGGGTTTCCCCATTGAAGCAACCCCGGCAGAAACCTTTACCACCACAGGTGATGATGATTCGGAAGTCTTCCGACGAATTACTTTTTTTGGTCTTTGATTTTCGACCGATTCGGAGCCGCCCAATCCGGGAGTCTCGAACAATTCGGGACCATTTTCATATTCTGATGTCATTGATAATCTCCAAAGAATAGAATCCACAAGGGTGCTAGCTTGATGCCAGCTTCACGATAACATGCTTTTTGTATGATTTCGCAGGAACTCTTTTTTTATATATAGGTATGATTAAAGGTAACCCCGCGGGATACATTAAATATATTGCCAGGTGCTCACGATGTCAAGCAAGTCAACCCCATTTAGATAAAAGTAGCCAAGTAAGATTGCTGCAACAGCAGCTCTTCGCCGAATAGAACTTCTTCCATACGAGCTAAATTGTAATGAAAGTGAAACTGAAGGTTTCATCTTACTTGCAAAACCGAACCATACCGTTCCAACAGGCTTCTCTTCAGTTCCTCCCTCAGGTCCAGCAATACCTGAAATTGAACAGGTAAAATCTGACCCTGAAATGTTAAGCATTGAGTCAGCCATAGCAAGAACAGTTTCTCCAGACACAGCTCCATACTCGTCTAAAGTTTGTTCAGAAATATCAAGCATTTTCCGCTTAGCTTCATTCGCATAGGAAACTACACTTCCCCAAAACCAAGATGAGCTACCTGGGGAATCGGTCATCATCTTACTTACAAGCCCACCAGTACATGATTCTGCACACGACATAACTAAGTTGTTTTCTTTCAGATAGTCACTAAGGAGATCCACTACCGAAATGTCACCTTCTCTCAGTAACCCATCCCCGATTTCACGTTGAATTGCTAGAGCCATATCCTGTCGAGCCTGATCTGTCCCACCACTCAGATACAAACTAATTCTAAATTCCTGTGCACGAGTTCCCCACAGTATTCCCTTCTTCGCATGTGCATAACAGACATCTTCAAGTTTTGATTCAGGGGTGAGAAAACAGGCATACTCATCACGACCGATTTGTGTTTTACCTATGGCATGTGCGAGGTCCGGAAGGACTTGTTTATAGAGCATTTCATGAAGTTCCACGGGAGGACCCGGCATAGCATAACAGGTAACTGTATGAAGTCCATCCTCTCGTTGGACCTTAAATTCTCCGGTAAACCCAGGAGCAGTTCCTTTAGGGTTAGGAATAACCCTAAAACCTTTAGGAAAAAAGACCTGTCTCTGATTAGCACCATGTATGCGGTCGCCAATTCGAGCATATAATTCTTGATAGGCGGTGTCATCCAATGCGAGAGGAACTCCAGCCAAGTCAGCAACTACGTGACGTGTCATATCATCGCTCGTAGGTCCAAGCCCACCAGTAAGAATAATAATATCGGTTTCTTGTGCACATTGCTTTAATATTGGACCTAGCGTACCATCATCGGGAACCATAACTATTTGGCTCATATGATATCCAAGATTGGTAAGTTCTCGTGCTATAAGATTCCCATGCTTGTCTTCAATGATACCACGCGTAATTTCAGTACCAATAATGCACAACGAAACAGTATTATGTTCTTGACTCATGAGAATGATCCTTTTTCCATCGAAGAATACGAAGAACTGCACCAAAACCGAGTAACGCTAGTGAAATATAGACCGTTGCAATAGCTATGATGTCGACATACCGAGTGTAAAATGTGTGTTCACTATTGCTGTATACCGGGACATCGTAGATGTGCCAGCCTTTCGTAAAAGGTTCCATCGGATCGACAACTTCGCCTGTGGGAAGAATGACTGCAGTTATCCCAGAATTTGTTCCACGAACTGTAGCCCGTCTATTCTCAATTGAACGAAATACAGCAAGTGCAAGATGTTGCATCTCAGCCGAAACAGCTCCCGACCAACTATCATTCGTCATGTTTACAATGACATCTGCACCATTGCGAACAAATCCAGCTGACAAGTATCCAAAAACGTCTTCAAAGCAGATCGGTGTGGAAAATCGAACACCCTCATCCGTTTCAAACACCACAGGAACATATCCTTTCTCCCACCAGTTATAGTCATTGGCTAACAGCAGATTATATAACCAAGGAAGTTCCTTCTCATAGGGGAAGTGTTCGGTAAACGGAACAAGGTGCTGTTTCCTATATGTGTTTTTTATTTCTCCACCTTCGAACATAATAACAGTATTATAGTCCTTACGATTCCATGACCCATCGGAATGAAGTGGAGGAGCTTGTTCATCATCTAACACTCCTTCTGGATTACCGGTGAGAAGTGGAACTGGGAGTGATTTCCCGAATGCAACAAACTCATCAACGAGTTCTGCCGTAGCCTCGTCTGTCTTATAGGTAGTATGCCAGTAAACAGAGGGAACAAACGCCGTTTCAGACCAAAGAATCATATCTGGGTTACCTTGCAGCGCTTGCAAGCTCATAGTTCGTAAATTGTTAAAGTTTCTCTTATAGGTCTCGTAGCCACCTTTCCATGAATCTGCACTATGCTGGATAGTTGCAACTCTCCACATCTTTTCCGGCTCTTCATGTCTCCATGTTGATAGGGTAAAGAACCCATACACAAAAACGAATACAAGAAGAACCGCATACGTTAATACAATCTTTGTGTAACTTGTAATGAATTGTACGAAAGGTCGTTTCTCACCCATCCACTGGTCTGCAACATACCGCCCCAGAAATGCTTGAGGAAGAATCATAATAAAGGTAATTCCCCAAATACCTGAGAAATCGGCAATTTGAATGAAATGGGTAAATTCGTAAACAGCAGAGCTGATAGTGCCATACGGATACCCTGCGAACCATGATTGGCTCAAATATGAATAGGCAACCCAGATAACAGCCTGAAAAAGAAACCCATATCGCTTAAACCATCTATCAGCAGCTTTTAATACGGGAAACAGCATCACCATCTCCCCACCCTTTATTATGGGAACCAGCAGGATAGCAAGTGGATGAAAAGTGGTGAGCCAATAATTGAATAGCGTATAAAATGAAAACCCAAACAGGAAGCCATAAAAAGGAATTGCTTTCCAAGAAGTTTGCCGGATTACTGTAAAAAGGGGAATAAGAGCAAAGAACGCAACTACTCCAAACCCCTTTACCGAAAGAAACCCTGGGAAAGCGAATGAATAAATTAATGCAGAAACTAGGAGAACTACAATCTCTAGTCCGTACGTTTTAAAACTTCTACGCTTTTGTAATTCCACAGTTAACCGTTTTACATTTCTTTACTCTGGCGAAGTTTCCAAACAAAATCTTTCAACTCTTTACCAGGTCTGAAAATTGCTACACCGTGGGTGTCGACAGCAACAAGTTCACCGGTTTTCGGGTTTCTTGCACGCTCTCTACCTTTACGAGTTCTTACTTCAAAAGTTCCAAAACCGCGTAATTCAATAACACGATCTTCTTCCAAGCCACGCTTAACCTCTTCAAAAAACTCGTCAATAACGCTGTGAACATCGGGACGGTTAAGCCCAAGTTTTGCCTGGATGCTCTCAATGATCTCAGCTTTTGTCAGTTTATTATTTGCCATGGACCTACTCCTTTTAGAATACACACTGAGCGTATGACTACTCAGACTTAGTCAAAGCGTTATACTGTGCAGTTAATCTTGATTTTTTTCGAGAAACAGTGTTGGCATGATAAACGCCCTTAGAACCGGCAGTATCAATCAACTTGATAGCAAGATCATACTTCTCTTTCGCGTCCGTTTTGTCTCCTGCCTGTGTTGCAAGCTGAAACTTTTTGACTGCAGTACGCACGGTACTTTTAGTCTCTCTATTTCTCATTCTTCTTTTCTCGTTCTGGCGCTCTCTTTTGGCAGCCGAGCTGGTGTTGAACACGTAATACCTCCAAAGGTTTGTCAATTATATAAGTTCAAGGGAATTAATTGTATCTCTGAACCAACGGATACACAAAATACCACACTCCGTAAAATCGGTCAATACAATAGTTTGTATCAGTTTGAGAGAAATTCGTCTAGATACTCGCGATCCACTTCCCACCGAGAGTTCTCATCATTAAAAAAGACAGCACTAAATGGAATGGTGAGGTGACGGCCCTCTGGACCAACAAGTGATATCTTGCGTGAAAGTAGATTAACCTCAGTAATTTTCATCAGTTCATGCAGTATCTTCAAACGACTTCCCTCTTGAGGAAGATTTCTCTTCTCCTCAGAATAGAAATCATATTCATAGGAAAGACAACAAAGTAATCGACCACATGGCCCAGATATTTTTGTAGAATTCAGAGAAAGATTTTGTTCTTTCGCCATTTTTATAGATACTGGATTTAATTTATCGGTAATCGCATGACAACAAAAGTCTCTTCCGCATACAGCAAGCCCCCCAAGGACTCGGGATTCGTCTCTTACACCAATCTGCCGCAGCTCAATCCGAATTCGGAAAACCGAAACGAGGTCCTTCACTAAATCTCTAAAATCAACACGGTTTGCTGCTGTGAAAAAGAAAATCACTTTAGGCTCTCCAAAAAGATAATGAGCAGAGACAAGTTTCATATCAAGGCCATGTGCCTGTACCTTTTCACGACACAACACAAGTGCTTCATCTTCCATTGCACTCAGCTCAAGAAATCTTTGATGATCTTCTTTAGATGCAATTCGATCAACCCAATCAATTTCGCCACTCAATTTTACCGGTTCTTCTGCACGATAGGAGCGTTTTGAGCCACACCCGAAACAAGAAGAACAGGAACTGTCTTTCTGGGCATTGAAGGTAATTCCGGCGGATTCATAGGGAGGTTTTGATTCGTCAGTCTCCTCTGGATCAGCAGAAGCTACGAGTTCAGCTTCTTCAATCTGCTGCACCGGTTCTCCGTGAAGACAAGGACCTTCAAACTCAGTGGATCCAGGTTCATACTGCCCATTATCCATTGCAGAGCCCACAACCATTCCATAATCCAGTCCATAGCGGGTAGGTGCAATAACATGCGTACCTCGCTCCAATTGTTCTTCCGATGCACAAACAGTCAACTCGTTTGAGGAGGGGTTTTTAATCAAATATACATATCCATATTCTGGCCGATGAGATGACTGCTGATGTTCAGTCTCCCCATGATGGTCGCCATGGTACTTTTTATCTTTTTTCATGAAAATCCTTATTTACTTAAGTAGAAAAACATTACATACATTAAGC
>CAZTUL010000037.1:0-22355 GCA_964616275.1 uncultured Spirochaetaceae bacterium
TTGTTTCAAGAAATCTTCTAACTCTTTAGTTGTTGGTGCATACCTAGCCCCTAGCCCAGTACATGTATATGCAGCACAAGCTGAAGCAAGGGTCAAAGCATCCGACAACGTTTTGTTCTGCAAATAGTACGAATGAATAAAAGCCCCAATAAAAGAATCCCCAGCGCCCGTTGTGTCTACAACTTTGACTCTCATACTCGAAATTTCAAAGCAGGAATCTTGCTCATCAAAAGCCACAACACCATTAGCTCCTAACGTAAATACAAGTATTCCCTTACAATACTTTCTAAGAAAGTCCTTACATGCAACAAGATCATCAGTACCAGTCAATGCAAAAAGGCCATCTCGACAAGGAGCAAAGACATCAACATACGTAAGGCTTGATAAAATATCCTCTTTTGAGATTCCTAAACCTTCCATAGTCTCTAGATTTGTTTGGAGATTGAAGACAGTACATTTTCCTGACTCTTTTGCCAATTTCAATCCCTGAATTGCTGGATCCTTAGGAAACAAGTCTGTGTAGAATACTTTCGCATTTGCTAGATATTGATAATCAACTTCCTCTGGAAGCAAAGTCATCGCTACATCGCCCATATTGAGCATAATAAACTTGCTCCCTCCATGATCTACTCCGATATTTGTGTGCAAAGAAGTACCACCCTCTTTAACAACCATACATTTCGTATCGACCTGGTCTTTTTCTAAGTTTTCTATGATCTCTTTGCCAATCGTATCATTTGCGATTTTCCCAATATAACCACACTTACCACCCAGCTTGGCAATCTGTGATATTACATTGGTCCCGCTACCACCAGGCAGATATGTTGTTTCTTCAATAATGCAGAAGGCATCTTCTCTTGGGAGATTATCTACTTTCATCAATACATCCATTGCAAAAGTACCCAACCCTACAACATCCATATCGATCCTCCTTATGAAATTACAATTTTCCGATAGGCGGCATGACTACCATTTTCCATAGCCATTCCAATACTTCCCTTCATATAAGGATAGTTCTCATCAGTACATTGCAGTGAAGGCCCTCCAGCAAGATCAGCAGATATTGTAGTGCCCGTTACTTGTATGGTAACCGTATACTCTTTTCCAAGTTCCCAATCGAATGGTTCACTACAAAGAACAGAATATCCATTGTCATTCTTAAGCAAGCCAACCTTTCCATTGGGTAACATTCCAAACGCATATGAACGGATTCCCCCTTGCACCCTCACATTCAGATAATGATGTTCTCCTGTAAGAGGAGTGAATGTAAAAGCACAAGCATAATCTGTCCAGTCATAGCGACCAGTATAGGCCTCAGCAAAATCTGAACATGACAAATGAAGTTGGTCATCAGAGAGATACATCAATCCTTTTAGCTTGGTAAACTGGCTGATCTCTCTATGGATTCCTGTCCATACCTCCTCTGTCTCTTTTGAGAAATCAATGGTGTAATTCGCCTTGCCCTCAGCATAGAGATCATCAACAAGAGCGGTTAACACAAATACATCTTTATGTTTACCGAGTATTTCAAAGCAAAATCCCATCTCAGAAAGCAAAACACCCTCTATTTTTTTTGGTATAGCAAACGTTAGCTTCGTCCATTCACCTTTCTTAAGGACAACCTTTTCTCCTTTTAGAAGCTTTCCACTTCGCTCTTCTTTGACATATAAACAGACTGTTGCTTCACAACTATAGTCAGGGAGAAATGCACTTCCATGTATTGTTTGGCCGGAGTAGATCAAAGGTGAAAAGCATGGGTCATAGCGGCTATCATTAAAATCTTCAGGATGGTAGTACGTCTTCTTGTATAAAAGAATCTGTTCCGCAGGAACCACCGGCTTAGCAACCATCTTTAAGGAACGTTTTCCTGAAGCTGCACTCTCTTCTGTGTTCATGATACTAATTTCAGGATCGATGGTGGAGAAGGCAGGATCCGAAAAAGCCTTTCTAACCCGCATTGCCTGTGTGGAACCTGGATATTCAAAATGCAATGCATCCAAACCATTCTCTAGGATTGGTCTCCATGCTACAGGAATATCTTCACCAGCAACTGCATATGCAAGTTTGGCTATATATGAAGCAACAAAAGGTATATCAAGAATGTTCAAAGAACCAATCACACTAGAGCATATGAAGAAGTCATTGATCGGCTTTCTCCATGTATTATAGTCAATTCCTTCTACACCATTTCTTACACCCATAATCGTTGCTACATTGCCAACATTGCAGTCAGTATCCCAACCACACATATTACAAATGTTCAATGTATTGGAAAAATCACCCTCACCATAGAGAAGAGACAAAATCATGACTGCAATATTTGGAATGATATGACAGTTCCCTGGGTATTTGTCATACCCAAAATTGGCTTTTACAAATGCAAAGCACTCTCTCCAGTCGCCACCCTTTTCAGTGTAGTAATCCATAACAGAACGGACCACTCTCGTGTACTCAGAATCTAGAGGTATATAGGAAAGGCCCTTCTCTATAATTTTTTTGATGTCATGTTCTTCAAATGCATAACTGATACATGTCGCAACAAAAATTCCTCCATAGATACCATTGCCATCATGGGTGACACTGGCGGCCTCACGTGCAAATTTGGCGGCTAGATCAGGATTTCCTGGAGTCACAAGCCCCCATGTATCAATAAAAATCTGTCCACCAATTTGTTCGGCTACCATTGCTCCATTTTGACGTAGGCTGCCACTTTCAGGTGCTTTCATCCCATACTTCAAATTGAGATAGGCGGTATGCTCTGTAGACACTCCGTAGCCACCCCACCAGAAAAACCCATGTTCAAAAGGAGCATAGTTCAACAAAGCCTCTGCAACATCTTGAGCTTTAAGATCAAACCCATTTCTCCCCTCAGCCAAAGCTCGCAAAAAGAAGAAAGGACCATTGCTATCATCATCAGCAGCAAATTCACGATAATCTACTGGATACCCTGAGAGTTCTCCATACACATTCTTGATCATTTCATAAGTCCAACCTTCTATAGGTGCACCAAGACGAATTCCAATAATCTTTGCTAGCCATCCTGCATAAATTCTTTCAATATACTGAGTTTTCATACATACCTCCTTGTATGTTCCCAACCATGTTGATAGAGCTAAAAGCTATCACCCCTTTACACTTCCACTTGTCATTCCTTCGATAAATTTCCTGCTGAAAAATAGATATAATCCAATAATTGGTGTTATCGTTAATACACTTGCCGTATAAATCCTAGCCATATTCGACCCATACTCACCGGTGAATTTTACAAATCGAGTTGCTATGGTTTTCAAGCTTTCCTGCGTAATGAAAGTATTGGACCAGAGATATTCATTCCATGTGAACACGAAAACCAAGAGGGCAATGGTGAGAAACATAGTCTTCGCTACAGGGAGTGTTATGCGTAAAAAGCTCTGGATTTCTGAACAACCATCAATTTTTGCCGCTTCTTCCAATTCTTTCGGAATTCCTGCAAGGAATGTTCTCAATAAAAGCATATTAAATGGCAGTTGCATCGCAATATATGCCAATATAAGACTTGCATGGGTATTTACCAAACCCAACTTATTCATCATAAAATAATC
Organism: uncultured Spirochaetaceae bacterium; assembly: GCA_964616275.1. Taxonomy (GTDB): domain Bacteria; phylum Spirochaetota; class Spirochaetia; order Sphaerochaetales; family Sphaerochaetaceae; genus CAYZJV01. Next base: position 3,582 of record CAZTUL010000037.1, read on the forward strand.
TGGTACTATATAGAGAAAACCAGGAAGAGAAATTGCTACAAAGAAATAAGCTGTAAAGAATCCGTTCAATTTAAATTGAAGTTTAGATAAAGCATAGGCACCAAGACCGACAAGAGCCAGAACTGTCACAATAACCACGGCTCCTACAAAAAAGCTATTAATGTAAGCCCTGAAATACCCACCAATCTCCCACGTTTCTTTATAATTGTTGAACACCCAATTTTCAGGAAAACCAAGGGGCATTGTTTTTACTTCTCTATCTGATCTAAATGAATTTAGCAACACTTGAATCAAAGGCACAGCTGCAAATATCAACATTGCAAATAAAAATACATATTTGAGTATCGAAGCTACCATCGTTGAAGCTCTCATTTTTTTCATTCGTCCATGCCTCCTTTGTTGCTGATATATTTCTGGACAAAGTAAAGCACGATACAAATGCCACTTTGTATGACGCATAGTGCATTCGCATAACCTGCCCTATATTTAGTAAATGCATTCTTATATATCCAGGTGCTCATAATCTCCGTAGAATTGGCAGGTCCACCATTTGTCATAATGTAGACATAGTCAAAGGTCAGGAAGGACCACATAATGGTCATGATCATAATAAATGCAATAGTTTGCCTAATACCGGGGATGGATACATGGATAATCTCTTGAAATCGATTTGCACCATCAATCTTTGCTGCTTCATAAAGATTCTTATCAACCTGTTGCAATGCCCCAAGAAAGAGAACCATCACAAAACCCCACCAGTGCCAGTTATCAACAAACGCAACCGAATATAATGAAATGTCAGGGTTTCCAAGCCACTGCATAGATGCAAGCTTTTCCCAACCAAGATCTTTAAAAACAATATTCAATCCATAATATGGATTCATATAAGCAGTCCATATTTTTCCTGCGACTGCAGCAGATATTACATATGGGACAAAGAAAATTGACCTAAAAAGCATTTGTCCCCATTTTATATTGCTTATAAGAATGGAAACAGTGAAGCCAAGGATAATAGGTACTGTTATAAAAATCATCAACCATTTCAAGTTATTGGTCACTGCACGCCCGACAACTTCATCTTCCGTAAAAATCTCAACAAAATTGTCTAATCCAATAAATGTTGCACCCCCCATACCGTTCCAATCAAACAAAGACATCACCAGAGTACTTATAGCGGGGCCGGTCACTAAGCTCATATGAAATATAAAAGCTGGCAAAATGAAGAAATAAGGAATCATTTTTGCTGTATTGAACTTGTCTCGTTTACCTAATTGATTATCTTTTATTCGCATGGCATCACCTCCTTGTATGTAAATTTCTGCTCAAACTTTTCATGGATGCAATGCCGAGAGAGAGACATGCTCGTCTCTCGGCAAATCATTTCACAGTTCCTTATTTGGGGAATACTGGTACAGTACCTGCTGCTATTGCTGCATCAATAGTTTCTTGTGCCTTTGCAAGATATTGATCAACTGTAAGCATATCGAGGAATAATGCATCGGTATTCTCGTTCATGTAGATACGAGTTTCAGAGGGGAAGAAAGTCCAAGAACAATAACCAATCATATCATTCTCCTGAGCTTCTTCAAGTACATCGTACATATACAATAATCGACTATCCATACCCTGCAAGTTGTTGATGTCAAAATCCTTCAAAGGATATGGTTGATAGCTAGCTTCTCTAATCGACTTATAGTGCCGATCCCAACTTGTAAAGAGGAAATTAAGGATTTCTGCTGCTTTATCAGGGTTCTTGGAGTTTGCATTAATTGCATATCCACCACCGGTAGCAAATGGTAGTACTGTTCCAACACCTTCGCGCAATTCAGGAACCATTTCTGCTTGCCAATTACATTCTGGATAGGTTGCAACCAACTGACCTGAAGCCCATGTCCCATCAATCATCATACCAGCTCGACCTTCAGCAAAGAATGCAAGCATATCGGTGGTTGTAACAGACTGAGACTTTCTATCACCAATATAGCCAGCCTTCCACCAATCTACCATCAATTGCAGGGAATCACGAATAAGAGGATCAGTGAATTTGATTTCTCCAGTAACAGCGGCCTTAACAGCATCCGGACCGGCATAGCAACTCATGAATGTTGAGTACAACCAATCCACGGCTCCCTGATAGTCAGCATTTCCAAAAGCCATCGGAATGATTCCCTTTCCTTGCATTGCTTCCATCAAACTAACCAGTTGCTCCTTTGTCTCTGGAATTTCCCATCCATTCTCATTCAAGACATCCATATTGTAATAGATGACCATCCCCTCAAAAGAAGTTGGCAATGAGTAAAGCTTGTTCTGGTAGAGACAGCTGTCGTAGGCCCAATCATAGAACATATCGTCCCACCCATACTTCTCTGCATAGGAGGTTAGATCTAAAACTCTATTGGCCTTCGCAAATTCTGCTACATCAGTTGGACCATCAAGATCGAGAATATCCGGACCGCCACCACCAGCAACCTCAATCTGAAGGCTCTGGCGATCGTTGTACATCTTTACCTCAATATCCATATCTGGAAACGCTGCGTTCAAAGGTTCATCGATGTAAATCTCTCTAACTGCAACTTGAGCATCATCAGCAAGATACGTTGAAATCACAAAGTCTGTCTTACTATCACTTGCCTCTTTACTTCCTGCAGCGAAAAGCATAGAGAATGACATTAGAACAACCATTAAAACCAATAATTTTTTCATACTTCCTTCCTTTTTTTCGTAAATTATTCATTTTCCTAGGATCTTGGATGATAATTAACTTCTTTCTCATCCAACCATTGTTCCTAAGCCCCTCCTTAAAAACTTAGTTTTTTGTTATACCCTAGATACTGTTATAAGAGATTCAACAGTATTGAGTAGATTTTCATAGTCCTCCTTATCCAACATAGCAGTCTGTGCCCCTTCTTGTGTTATTGAATGACTGCCAGCATAGGAGGCCATTTTTAGAGCTTTTTCCAAACCAACACCCTTAGCCAAGGAAGCAGTAAAGGCCGCAATGAAGGCGTCAGCAGCACCGGTCGTGTCAATCACAGGAAATTTCATAGCAGAGAAATATAAGAGATCAGTGCCGTTACTATAAAAGCACCCCCTTTCTGCAAGCGTGATGATCACATTCTTGACCCCTTTGTCTATGAAGTATTGTGCTTGCTGTTCTATAGATATATGACCATCACATAGCTTTTCAGCTTCTTTCTCATTAGGAATGAAATAGTCGATGTATTGCAAAAGATCTTCATACCTTCTGTCCATATTGGCTGGCTTTAAAATAGTGACGATACCTCTTTCTTTGCAGAGTTTTGCAGCATAAAAAACCAACTCTGTTGAAATCTCAGTCTGAAGGAGGCAGTAATCGACGTCTTCAAAGGCATTGATCTGATTATCAATATCCTTCCTGGAAAGGTTGCTATTAGCTCCCAGATATACAGTGATACTACTTTCCCCATTTGGTAGAACATATATATAGGCTCGACCTGTACCAATCCCTTCATCAAAAATGAGATATTCACTATTTACATGCTTCTTTAACAACGCATCATACAACATAAGGCCATCAGCGTCTTTTCCAATCCGTGCCATAAGACTCACATGCAATCCTAAACGAGCAATTCCAACTGCCTGGTTTGCACCCTTCCCTCCCATTGCATTTTTACAATCGGCAGCAATTGCTGTAATCCCGACACAAGGAAGCTCAGGAGTATGCATCAAGGTATCCATATTTATTGATCCAACAACAAGGACCCTCGGGCTTTTTAGTGATGAAGGTGCTGTTATGGCATCATCATCTTGTATGTCGTATGTAAAAGGGGGAAACCCAAAAGGTCCTCTCTTTTGCTCGACTTCATGAATCAAGTTTTTGCCCAATTCATATCCAAATTGAAAGAGTCCAATATTGATTGTGGCAATATGATTTGAAAAATATTGAGGAGGAGTATGTTCTGCCAACGATACGATTGACAAATCCCGTGGGACTATAAGATTTTTCTGTATAGCTTGTTGGTAGAGAGTACCTGCAACCAATTCATCCATACAAACCACGCTGGTTACTCCCAGAAGAAGAAAATTGTTGATCGAGAAACTGGCATCAACACACTGAACATTACTTGCGGAATATTTGAGCCCAAAATCAAACAAGCAATTTCTATATCCCTCTATAAAATCAGAGGTACTCTGTTTTGCTTTATCATGATATAAACATCCAATTTTTGTGTGATGTTTATGAATCAAACTTGAAGTCGTTAGGTATCCCAATTGCTTGAAATCAATATGAAACTGTTCTCCTTTTTGTCCATGATACTCATTAATGCCAAAGCACCTAATAGGAATATTTTTTTTTACATACTTATCCGCTAGCTCTCTAGATACTTGGAATGTTTCCTCCCAAATCAATCCATCAAGATTCTTGTTTGATAATGATAATAGGAACTTCTCACGGATTTCCTCTGAAGAACTTTCTTGGTGAATGACTAACCCAAATCCATGTTTTTTTGCAATATCAACGAGACCCTGTAGAAATTCGGGTTGTACATCCTTCTTAACAAGGAGACCCAGCAGATATGACTGCTGATTATTTCTTTTTACATTAGCATAAGGGGAGTAGTTATATTCTTTTACAATTGCTAGGATTTTTTCTCTTGTTGCCTCGCTGATTGTAGAACCTTTTCCATTAACAACTTTTGAGACGGTAGAAATCGATGTTCCAGCTATTTTTGCAATATCTTTTATGTTCAAAATCCCCACCTTGGAAAACACTTTCCAAAACTGTTTTTCTTTACAAATTGTCACCCCAAAATTGCTATATGTCAATCAAAATTGACTTCCTTCTAAGTATTTTTCACCTCACTTTAAAGATACATTTCCAAAGAAAAACATTATTTTGTGTGTATTTGTACTGAAAGACCATCTTGATATGCTAATCCCAGAAGTCCTATAGAAACGTCAAGCATCCTAGTTATTTCTGCTAGTGATATACATTCATTGATGCTATGTGGGTTTTTATATCCAACACCTAATAGGATGGCATCTACACCTTTATCCCTAAGCACATTGACATCACTACCCCCTCCGCTCCTGACAGTGCTAAAGGGGATGGAACAAGCTTCACATGCTTGGCTAAAAAGCTGCAGTGCCTCAGAATTCACTATGCTATACTCCGGATAAGCAAGGGTGTACTCTAGACTAAACGAACCTCCCAATCTATTGCATGCATCTGAACAACACTTCTTGATCTCTTCGAGGCAATGCAAAGCTTGGGCATATTTTTGACTACGAATTTCCATTTTCAAGTCCACACGATCACATACTACATTTGTATTGCCGTTGCCATGTATTGATCCAATATTTGCAGTTGTATCATCATCAATTCGTGACAATCTCATAGAAGATATTGCCAGTGCTGAGGATGATATTGCACTAATTCCAAGCTCAGGAGAAACGCCAGCATGAGCAGACTTTCCATGAAACGTTATCTGAATGTCAAATTTACAGGGAGCTTTGATAACGGCAGTCCCTACGGGTCTGCCTGCATCAAAAATGAATACTTTTGATGCTGAGAGGTTCCTGTACAACTCGGAAGAAAGATGCTTTGCCCCTTTGAGCCCTTCTTCCTCACCAACAGTGAACAACAATCCAAATGGTCCAAACATATTTGCATGTTTTGCCAAGATAAGCTGAAGAGCAACTGCAATTTTATCATCAGCACCCAATGCCGATGATCCATCAGTGCAGATGCACTCCTTTGAAACGACGGGATGAACCATACTTGCTGCAGCAACAGTATCTAGGTGACATGCAAACACCAAAGGAGGATGCTCTGAACAATTCACACATGCAAGTATATTGCCATACTCATCGACTGTATGACTGATACTTTCTTTCTGGAAAAATGATTGTATCAGATGACTAATAGTCCCTTCCGACCCACTAGGACTATCGATATGTACAAGCTCCAAAAACTTGGCAATTACCTGACTGACCATACTTATTCCCATGCTATATGCAATATTTCTAGTACATCAGAGATCTGCAATGGTTGCATACCCCCAATAGGGAATGAGGGTGATGTTGCTGCTTCTGCAATTTTCTTCAGATGCTCTCTCTGAACACCCACTTCTTTGAGTTTGACAGGCAATCCCAAAGTCCGATAAAAATTTTTCAATGCATTGATCATTATTTCCAAGCTCTTCTCAAATTCCATGGGTAACAGTTCAATGTTCCAAATTCTTTGGGCATACTGCATGAATTTTTCTTTATGCATAGGAGCAACATACCTCATCCAAGCAGGTGTAATAATAGACAAACCGGCACCATGGGGGATCTCGCAAAACCCACTCAAAGCATGCTCGATCATATGGCAAGCCCAATCCCCGCCCTCTCTACCTCTATCCAATACTTGGCTATGAGCAAGTGTGCCCAACCACATAACCTCAGAACGAAGTTGATAATCCTTAGGATTTGACAGGACGCGAGGGGATATTTCCAGTATATGCGTAATTGACGCTTCAAGGAGTCGATCAGTATACAAATTATCTGTAGAAGAATCGAAATATCTCTCATGCAAATGAGAAAGAATATCACTGCAACCACATGCTGTTTGATACCCAGGTAGTGAGAAAGTATTCGTTGGGTCCAACAATGAAACAGCAGGGATTATTGCAGGACCACTAGCAATCCGTTTGATTCCTGTATGTTCATCAGAAATTACACATGCATCGGATGTCTCGGAACCAGAGGCTGGAATTGTTAACACAACTGCCAAAGGAAGGGCCTGGGTGATAGGAACAAATTGCTCAAAGTGTTGTTGCCAAAACCCAGAGTAATTTGAAGTCAACATGCATGATGCAACTGCCTTGCTTGTATCAATGACACTTCCTCCACCAACAGCAAGTAGACAATTAACATTGTTCTCTTTTGCGATTGCAACTATTTTCTTGACAGTGGTGTACGAAGGATTGGGAGGCACTCCACCTCCATCAAATACGATACAACCCGATTGTGTTAGCGCATCAACCACTCGTTGGAATAGCCCTGACTTTACCACAGAGGTCTTTCCATGCACAACCATAACTCGGTTGCCCAAGGAACCAACTTTATCTCCAATATGTTTTAAACTATCTTCTCCAAAACACACAGTGGTAGGAATATGAAAAATGAAGTTGTTCATCGTCTGACTACCTTCCTTTTGAAACTGAGCAACAAGACCCCTCCCAATAACATTCCACACATGATCAGGAGCCACCCTGGGTTGTGTGCATACAACATACTTGTTATTTTTATAAATACGATTCCCAGCAAAGAAGAGACCAGATAGGATGCTGCATAAATACCACTTCTGTGTTCTCCATGTGTTTCAACAGCCAACAGAGCATCTGCGAGAGTCTTTAAAATCCCATATGATAGGGATATGAAAACTACAGCAAGTGCAGGAAATAAAAATCTCCCCTTCGGACAAAGATAGAGCCCAATAAATGCAATGATTGAAAGTACTGAAGCCCATATTGCATAGGAATACAAATTATTTCGTTTCATTCGAGGATTAATTAAGACCATGGCAGTGAGAGTGCCAAATGAATAGATACCCCCAATGACACCAACCTGTGATGGAGCTATACGGACAAAATCAATAAAAAACGGGGTGAACAGGAGACTAGAGGTAGTTCCCAAGGTAAAATATACATAAATAATGGCATTTATACCCATTGCACGAATTATACCAGGGTCTTCTTTGATTACTGCAAACACCTTCTTGTATGATTCAAAAAAACGAGAAAATACCCAGAACCGTCCATCTTCCTGACTCTTTTTCCTAACTTGGATACCAGTAGGTGTTTCATGAATCAACCCGTGCCTTAGGAGTGCTTGGCTCGCCATACTAAATGCAGCTAATGCAAGCAGTACCTGTTCCGTTTTGACTACCCCTAACTGCACAACAAAGATTCCAGCAATAGGGGTTAGTAATCCAGAGGCAACCAATATCAGGTTAAATAAATTGACAGATACAACACTGTTTTCTTCTGATGAATCCTCTATCATGAGCAAGTAATAGCCCACACTCATAACCCGGTTTAATCCTGTTAGAATCATAGCCACCAACGCAACTTCATAGATAGGCCAGACTAAGAAAAGAATGGCGGGCAGTACTGATGAAGCCAAATCGAACAACAATGTAGCCCATTTCCTTCCTAATCTGTCAACCAGTGGAGAAGCAATAAACGAACTAATCAAAGCTGCAATATTTGAAGCAACCATAATATTACCTATCTGCAGATCAGTAATACCAGCTTCCTTTAAATAGAGGCTTAGATAGAACATGTAAAAAGTAAAAGGAATTGCCCAAAAAGGGAAAAATGAAGTACAAACTTTTGCATTCCATTCTAGCTTTGAAAAATATGTATGCACGATGGGCTTACTCCCTTTCTGTGGCAATCAAACGAGATGCAATCTGATGAAGGGGTAACTTGTTCACCTCATAAACATTATCAAGTATTGATTGGGGTATTTCTGATTTCGAATCGTATGCTCTGTTAAGTCCGCCCACCAATGCTGCAATCGTATCCGTATCTCCCCCTAGACTTGCTGCAAGACAAATACTCTGAAATGTATTTCCAGGTTCATAAAGAAATAGAGCCATTACTGCACCAAAAACGTCTTCTGAGGGAAGTCCCGTACCTAATACAGAAAAAAGGAAATCCATTAGTTCATCCTTGGTTGGAAGCAATTTTAGATATTCCACGATATATTTTAGCCGAGCAGTACTGGATGCACTACATCCCTGGAAAGGTGCTTGGTTTATCCCATACGAGCCACCTTCTAGTGCAGCTTGTACTATTTCCTCGACAGAAGATCCTTCCAGCGCTGCATATACTGCTGAGCCATAAGCACAAGCGGCCTCCAGTGCTTGACTCGTAAAATGCGTCGGCATTAAACAAATGACAATAAGATTGAGCATCTCATCACGTTTCAGGTTCCGTGACGCTGCATAAAGCGTAGGGGCAAGAGAACGCATCAAGCCACCACATGTTGTTCCAGTCTTTCCAGCTTCCTTTGGGTCTGTGCCTTCTTGAATAGCTTGCAAAGCTTTTAAGGAACTTGGACCGATATAGCGCTTTTCAATGGCATTGGATTCTTCAATCCAAGATAAGAGTCCATTGACAGTAGTATCTACGGAAACCCCTTCATCAAGATAATGCTCAAGCAAATAGAGGGTTTGCTCGGTATCATCAGTGACTGATCCTTTGGGCAAATCTGAGTGATGAGCAGAAAATGAGCTATCAATCAGACCAATTACTTGGCCGAGAGATGTCACTATCTCGGATCGCGTCATGAATTCTGTAGGCATTCCCATGGCATCACCTACAGCAAATGCCTCCAAAATTGCAACAATTTGACTTTCTGTAATCATACAAGACCCTCTAGCACGCTAAAATCCCGTGCAAGTTTCTCAGGGATGTTATGCAAATAGTGCCTATAAGAAGGCTCAAGTGTGTAATACCCAGCATATCCTTTCTCTTTAAGCAACGAGAAGACTGTTTCCCATGGGATATCCCCTTGACCAATGGGTAGATGTTTCTTCTTATTTCCAAAATCACTTAGATGGAGATGACAAGGGGCTTCATCTAATCCTTCTATAAATGCAACCGGATCTTCCCCTCCTTCCATCACCTCTGTTGTATCTACCATGATCTTCATTTCTGGCATATTCCAACTCTTCACATAATCCTGCAGTGTATTCGGGTGTTGCCCAACTCCAACAGGGTAGTTCTCCATCGCAAGCGTTATGGAGTGTTTTGCACAAAGCTCCCCTAGGTAATTGATGTTCTCGACTACGACAGGTTCAATTACTTCTTTCATTTCGCCTTCATAGGCCAAAGTTGGATGTATCACAAGGTACTCAGTACCCAAACGCTTACCCAACGTTACGATTTGCCTAGAGAGATTCCTTCCTTCCGATGCCATGCTAGGATGCGCTGAATAGAGCATAGGAAACATAGCAAGCGGGTAATGGATAGAAGAGACATGTACATTTGCTCTCTCAAAACGCTTAGCAGCTGTATCATTGACATCTGCAAAACATTGAGGCATCAATTCGGCGTGAGCGAAACCAGCTTGAGAGATGAAACGCAAGGCTTCTTCTGACTCAAGCGGATACAAAGCTCCTGTAGAAAATGCATAGTTGTTTTTATAGTTACTCATAGACACTCCATCTTTTCCTTTTGATAATTGGAAAGGAGGACAACTCCTCCTTTCCAAAACCTTTTCCTACATCATATCTCTTACCAGGGATTCTGCTGCTTTTTCCAAAGCTTCTTGTGGGGTGAGTACACCCTTCTCAATTTCATCGAGGGCATACCAGAAATACATATCCATAGTTCCCATCTCAGAGAAATGATAATAAGCCCAAGCATTTTCAAGTTGCTCGAATGCCACCTGATATAAGGGATTCAAATCAAAGGCTTCAACGACTGCAGGATTTTCCAATGCTGACTTACGTACCGGCAAGTATCCTGTAGCAAGGGCAAAGTGAGTTTGGTTCTCTTCTGTCAACAGATACTTGAAGAATTCCCAAGAGGCTTCTTCCTTGAATTCATCTTCGGTGAATATTACGCCAACATTTCCACCAAGAGCAATTGAACGATTTTTAAACCCAGGCATTGTTATTGCGCCAAGCGTAAAGTTTGTATTACCTCTCCAGCGAGCTACACGATTGGACGATGCTGCAATAAAAGCCAAATTCCCAGAGAGGAATTTTTTCTCTGCATTGTTATGCTGCCCTGCAGGCATGATAGAATCGTCTACCATCGATTTCCAGAACTTTGCAACAGCAACTCCTGATGCTTCTGTAAATACAGGAATAACCTTTCCATCACTCTTTCGGACCAAATCATTCTCATTTTGCCCAAGCATGGATTTAAACAGCCATACTCCATCAGATGTATCAAACCCATAGAAATCTGAGCTATTGTTGATATTTCCTTTTTCCATCGCAATGTTGGCAACCTGTACAAACTCATCCCAAGTACGAGGTGGATTGTTTTCCAAATCTAAGCCAGCCTTTTCGATGATTTCCTTGTTGTAGTAGAGAACCTGACTTGAAATACCATACGGAACAGCCGCAATTCTTCCTTCATACATCCCATACTCGAGAATGCCTTGATAAATATCATCCATATTGAATTCTGGATCTTGAACAAGTTCCTCCATTGAGAAATTGCCACGTCCTCCGGTATACAGCTGCCCTGCACCCATAATTGCTGCATCAGGAGCATCTCCGCTGAGCAAGGCTGCACTTACTTTTGCAGCAGTGTCAGCATAATTCCCTGAATAGGTTAACTCCAACTCAATGTCATTTCTTGCATCGTCAAACGCATTTGCAAGAGCCAGAAATTGTTCTCCTGATGCGCCACTGATTGCATACCAAACCTGCAGCTTTACCAACTCAGGTCTTGCAGCAGTCTTCTCTGCAGAACCTTGAGCAAATCCCAAGGTCATTACAAGTGCTAGCAATACTATAAGTACTGTTGTCCCTTTCATTTTTTTCCTCTCCTTTTTATGCTTTCAAACCAGTCAGTGTAATTGATTTGACTAGTTGTCGCTCAAACAATAAATACACAATGAGAACAGGAAGGATGGCCATAAGAGCAGCGGCCATCATCACCTGATATTCTGACGAAGATTCCTGCACAAGATATTTCATTCCAATCGGCAACGTTCTATATGTTGCCTTATTTGTAACAATCAGAGGCCAAGTATAACTTTTCCAATGCATGAGAAATGAAAAAAGCATAGCGGTACTGATAGCAGACTTTGAATTGGGAATTACAACAGAAGCTAATATTCTGTAGTAGCCACATCCATCCAATTTTGCTGAATCATAGAGAATGTGAGGAATCGTGGTGAAAAACGAAACCAAGAGAAATATGGTAAAGGCTGCAAAAACCTGAGGAATAATTATACCAGCGTACGTATCGATAAGCCCAACTTTACTTACCATGAGATACAAAGGAATCAGTGTTACCACTGTCGGAACAAACATGGTACTCCTAATGAGTGTGTATAAGAACTTCTTTCCAGGAAATTCCAAAACGACCAATGAGTAGGCAGCCGTTATTGAAATGAATAGTTGCAGCAACGTTTGCATTACTGAGGTAAAAATGCTGTTGAAGTAATATTTTCCAAACGGAATCATTTCGAATACTTTTATAAAATTAGCAAACTTCCAACCGCTAGGAATCCACTTAGGAGGATATGTATACACATCTGCTACCGTTTTGAATGATGATAGCACCATCCACACAAAGGGAAAAATCATCACTAAGGATCCAAGTAGCAGAATAACAAAGATTCCAATATTCATTCGTTTTATTGATTTCATACTATGTCTACTCCAAGGTAATTGATTTACTGCTATCCAGTTTTGTTTGAATGAGGGTCATGATGAAAATAATGACAAAGAGTATTATTGAAGCACTGCACGCTCTTCCCATTCTTCCACTTGTGAAAGCAGTATCGTATATGTAGTTGACCATCAATGCAGTTGAATACAGAGGACCGCCCTTGGGAGTCATAACATTGACTTCGGCAAAAACTTTAAATGTATTGATGATACCAATCATGAGTACGAAAGAGATAATTGGCCTAAGCAAAGGCAATTTTATTTTGAAAAGGATTTGATAAGGCTTGGCTCCATCTACTTGTGCTGCTTCTATATACGAATTGGGAATATTCTGCAATCCAGCAAGAAATAATACTGTGTTGTACCCCAAACCTTTCCAAATTGAAAAAATAATGATGGAAAGCAATGCACTATTCTCATGATACAACCATTGAGAAGTTGGCAATCCCAATGTAGTTAATATCTGATTGAATGGACCAATACCAGGGTCATAAAACCAAATCCAAATAAGACTGGAGGCTACTACAGGAACAACGACCGGTGCAAAATACGCTGATCGTAAGTATTTTTTAAAAGGAATGCGAGAATCCAACATGATTGCAATAGCCAACGCAAGAGAGGTGTCAAGCACAAGCTTCAAGAAAGCAAATGTAAATGTATTTCGAAGTGCTTTATAAAAGCGATCATCAGTAAAAATATAATGATAATTGTCTATACCATTATAAGGACGGAGCCCTGTAGTCAAATTATAATTTGTAAAGCCATATACAACCACCTGAACCGCTGGGGTAAGAAACAAGAGAATAATAGCAATCAAGGATGGGAGCAATAACACAGCTGCTGCTTTGATTTGGGCTGTCTCATAGCTCTTCCCCATAACGATTGTTCTATGGATATGTGAAACATTTGAAACCTTTCTCATGAGACTTCTCCTTTCCTACTTTGCTTCAGTGCCCGAACAATGCCCGGCCTTAATCGAAAACATACTGTCCCATTCCTGAGAAAAGGATTCCCATCAATAACGATATGTGCATCTTTTCCGAGCCCGTCAAGGACCACATCAGAAGATGAAGAGAAGACGAGGTGTTGTATCGCTGTGAGATTGGAACTATCCCAAGCATCAGGGCTGCAATTGACCATATTTCTTGTTGATAAACCTACTGCCGCCAAATTGCATGCCTCTCGGCCTAGACACAACCCGCCAAAAATGGCTCTGCCATACAGTTTGTCGAATTGCAACGTAGTAACTACAATTTGCGCAATTGATAGTTCAGGGAATAATTGTTTCTCTATTCCATTCAATCGCAATGAAAACCTATCTGTAACAATCTGTGTTCCTACAGTAATCGATTTCCGCTCCCCATTTTTTACCAATGCTTCAACAGATAGGTTGCAACACTTATTATCTTCAGTTCCCAGGAAGGTGTTTCCAATAATTACATCATTGAAGCCTACACCGAGATACCCACTCTCATCCGATACCTCTATCCCATTTATCTCAACAACTTCGAGATCTGCCAAGGAAAGACTAGAAAGCTCCTTCTGTGAAAAAGAAACTATCGGTCCAACATTTGCAGTCCCTGCGGCAATACCAAGAAGGATTACGTGTCCAGCAACTTGGGATACGGTTGAAGCGATGTATGAAGCTAGCCCATCCCCTCCCACACTTACGAGATATTGAGGATTTTCATCTAGAAGAGCCTGTACCATGTTAGCAATTCGCTGTTTATAATCTGGCTCATACACAAGCTCAAGGACTTTTGCTCCTTCAATGTAGGCATGACCATAACCTTTACAAATTATAAAATTTGCATCTGGAAATATGCCTTTGATCTTCTTACCAGTATCAGCGAGTTGGGTACTAGGCAGATGTGATGTTTCGTTGAAGACTACGGCAACGTTCATTGATACTATCCTTTTGGTTGCAATACAATTTTAAAGGCTTTTCCTTCCGAGAGAAGGTTAAAAGCGGAAAGACCATCATCAAGAGCCATGTAATTGGTTATCAATTTCGAGTAATGTTTCGGATTATGCTCAATCATCGAGAAAGCACTTTTGAAATGCTCAAGCGCAAAACCACTACACCCTGCAACAGAAACCTCCCGGTAATGAATGGCATAAGCGTCAGCATCAAATGTATCTTCTTTTTTCAAACCACTAAATGCCAGTACGGTACCTCCATCAGCGATACGATGGACGGCATCGGCAATAAGATCTGCTTTATTGACACACACTATTACTTGATTATACAGAGAGGGGTCAGATTCTTTGGGATCAATACAATCAATATCCCAGCTCTTGATAACCTGTCTACGATATGTATTTGGTTCCACGACTGTGACAGGTACGCCGATATCTTGAAAATACAAAGCAAAGAGGATACCCATCGGCCCACCACCCACAACCAAAGCATTCGACCATGCCCTGAGATGCAGATGAGCTATTCCATTCAAAACGCAAGCAAGAGGCTCCACGAGAGTAAAAATCCTCTCATCTATTCCATCTGGTAAACGAATAATTCCGTCTTGATAATCCTCTGGAATAGCTACATATTCACAGAAAGCACCTGATGACACAAAATGCTTTTTCTTACACATTTGGGGTAATTCTGTTTTACAAGCCTGGCATTCACCACATTCATAATAGGGAGCTACTACGACATTGTTACCGATGGCAAACGGAGATGACTCAGGAACCTTTGTTAGAGTTCCGACAAACTCATGGCCAAGAATCGTAGGAGGCTTGAAAAAATGGTGCCCCACCTTGAATGTCTTGAGATCGGTACCGCAAATGCCACACCCTTTGACTTCAACTACATACGCATCATCAGGGGCTTCTACTTCCTGGATCTCCAACTTTCCAATATCCGTATACATTAGTGCCTTCATTTCTCTACTCCAGTATGGTTTCAAGTTCGTGTGCTGTTTTTGAATCGGTTACCAGACAATCAAAGAGCTGTAATTTTGCTGCAGTTCTAATTGCTGGAATTTTTAACGTTCCTCCACAAAGACAAATTATCTGTTTTGAACATTTTAAAGATTCCACAGGTATTCCAAGATAAATAACATTAGTAACATCCGGCATATTTCTCGTTATCAAACTGTCTTCCTGGGTAGCTTCTCCAATAATACCGTCGTCATTGAAAAACCTTCCAAGAATATCTCCCTTTACTTTTTGGGTCTGCAACTCTTCGAGAGCTTCTATCGAGTAGTCTGCCACGGGAAAACTAGGGGTTCCCCCAAATGCTCCTAATCCTATCACTGCGATATCAAGTTTCTCCCATCGATCTTGAATAGCTTTCATCTGAGGATCACGCTTAAAGAAATCTTTGATTTTAAAATCTGTAACAAATGCTGGAATATTGAAAAACAACGCATTCCCTTGCAATTTTTCTGCCATACGATCAGCAATAATATTTACTTGGTAATGAGGTTCTGTTCTTCCTGCACTGCCGACAAGTGGAACAACGGTAACTCCTTTCAGTGATGAACATGCAGTCATCGAAAGCACTGTTTGATGAACAGTAACACCCCAGCCGACACCGATAGCCATATCATTTTCTAGTATTTGTGAAAGATACTCTCCTGCTCGTTCAGCAATTGCTTGTACTCGTGTTTTCTGATCGCTTATATCAGGAGCTGCAATCTGTCCAATTACCACACGCTTAAGACCAAGCTTTTCTGCTAGACGAATTTCAATAGTGGAACATCCCGCCGGAGGAATAATTTGTATATTGACTATCCCAAGATGCTCAGCTTTCGCAAGTGCGCGAGAAATCATAGGACGAGAAATGTGCAGCATCCCTGCTATTTCCTGTTGATTTCTCCCATGCTCATAATAGAGTGATGCAATCTTGTAAAGCAGTTCTCGGTCTTCCAACATACTATCCCCTGAGCACCTTACTGAGCGAGGCAACCATTGTATCAGGCTCAGGACTTTGGAATATGTTCCTTCCAAAAGCAAACCCAACCGCACCTGCATCTACAACAGTCTGTGCAATATCGATGATATTTGCCTCTTTTGGGCCTCCTGCCAAGACAATGGGTACAGGACAACCTTCTACAACTGATGAAAAATCCTCACAGTAAAATGCTTTAATAAAATCGGCCCCTATCTCTACCGCAATACGCACACCGTTGCGAATGAAATTGGAGTCATTATTCTTTGTAAAATCAGCGTTTAATACCTCGACCATGACTGGGATAGAATACTGATGAAACGCATCAATAGCTTGTGCTACATCTGTCATTGACTGCTTATCGTGTGCACCACCAAGCACCAGCATAATCAGTACGGCATCACAACCAAGCGCCAACGCTTGTTTAGGAGAAACCATAATACTATGATGATCATCAAACCCAGTACCCAACATCGATCCACCCAGGGAAGACCGTAATACAATTTTCTTCTTTGCAACCAATGCAGGATCAAGAATAGAAACAATTCCAGGATTTAGGATATATCCATCAATATCAGTAGCAAGGATTCGTTTTATCGACTCAATTGGGTCTACCAACCCAGGCATGACCCCATAGATTTGTGAATGATCAAAAGCTGCCAAGAACAGCTTCCCATCATGATTCATGAGTGTACTTTTATTTCTATCCAATCCGTTCATTCTTACCTTCCTCTGAAATTTTGTTCATACTATCAATTACAAATCTATCATAATTACACTGATTTTGTTCTGTCAACAAGAATCTTTGTTCATCCCATCCTGCTAATCTGAACATTTGTTCATTTCTATAGCCGTAGCGATATGTCTACCCTAGTAGCCAGCTTTCACGTAATCAAAGCCAGATACACATGGAAATAATTATTATTTTACCGATTACCTTTTACCAAAGGCTCTTCAATAGAATTGGCTTTAGTTCTGTGAACTATGCAATTTGGAAATTTCATACCAACAATTACAACCAATGGTGGCATAAGGCACGTATGCCAAAAAGCCGTCCCTCAAGACCCTTTGAACTATCTGATTGAATCATGCAATTGCCCTAAACAGGGTTGAGGATTACTCGTAAGAAAAGAGGAAATTCCATTGGCATTGGATAGGTGCTGCCACGTCTTCCCTTATGCCTATTATAAAGAAGCAAGTTGTGTGACAACGGCCTATAGCCCGCATACGAAGCAACTGACATCATTCCCTACACAAACATTGAGGCCAGAAAGTCTATCTATACTCTCTGGCCTCAATACTTGGATTAGGGTATGGCGTTACACGCGACGCTCATTGATCAGGCGGATCCTCTCAGGGTCGACCTTGTGCTTTCGCTTGATGTCGAGTAGCCCATTGATCTCTTGCTGGACATCAGTGACCTGGGTATAGCAGAAGCCCACTACATCAGGAAGGTCTTGGATTGCCTTGGTAGCTTTATCAAAACGTTCAATAAATACCTCTTCATCCTTTACCTTGTTGCCATAGCCCCAACCATCTTGTCCATCTGCAAAGGCAATCCCACCATATTCACTGATAAGAATTGGTTGTCCTTTGTACTGGTATCCTGCAGCAAACGCCTTCTTGTGGGTGTTGTGCGATATCTCATTGTCAAGGATTTTCTCCAACTGGTCAGAATATCTGGTCTTGAGAACCTCACCCCGTTCCTCATAGTCATGCAGGGTTATGATGTCACTGATCGTATGCTCCCAACCATCATTGACAATGACCGGTCTCGTCTGGTCAATACTCTTTGTCAGATGGTAGACCATTTCACTGAACTGTTGCTCTTCCCTTCTCGTCTTGATCATCGGAACACCCCAGCTCTCGTTGATCGCTGTCCAGGTTATGATGCTGGGGTGGTTGTAGAACTGATTGAGAATCTCCAGCCACTCAGCGGTGAAGTTTGCAACCATGGCATCCCCAAAACGATACGGGGAAGGCGCTTCACACCATACCAACAAACCCTTTAGGTCACAGTAGTGGTAGAATCGCTGGTCCTCAACCTTCTGGTGAACTCTCACCCCATTATAGCCAAGTGCGAGAATCTTATCGATATCCTCCAGCATGGCCTCTTCGCTGGGACAGGTGAGATGACTCTCATCCCAGTACGCTTGATCCAGTATGAGCCGCTGATAGAGCTCTGTCCCATTCAGGAGAATCCGTTGACCCTCGATGCGGATCTCCCGCATCCCAAAGTAGGAATCCACTACATCAACACAGTCATCGCCTACCAAGACTGAGTAGCGGATGGTATAGAGATTTGGATGCTGGGGACTCCATGTCTTCATACCCCACTCGGAAACATCGGTATTGTAGATGGAGTAGGTGGTATCCACCTTCCCCATCTTGTCCACCGACTGCAAGGCATCGACTACAAGGATATCGTCAAAGAGAATCTCCACACGAAGCTTGGCATCTGGAACGTTGGTTTCGACATCAGCCT
>CAZTUL010000038.1:0-1983 GCA_964616275.1 uncultured Spirochaetaceae bacterium
ATTATTCCACGTAATATGATTAGAACTGGTATTCCTATGATTGATGTGTTCAACACCTTGGTTGAATCACAAAAATTGCCGATTTTTTCTGTCTCTGGTGAACCCTACAATGAAGTTCTTGCTAGAATTGCCATGCAAGCTGAGGTTGATCTCATCATACTTGGAGGCATGGGGTTAAAATTTGATGACTATTTATTCTTTAAAGAAACCCTTGAAAAAAGTGGAGCTATGAGTAGAACAATCTTCTTTGTTCACACAGCTAGCGATCCAACCGTTGAGTGTCTTCTTGTTCCCGACATCTCTCTTGCAGTAGCAGAACGATTTGCCCTTGATGGAAAAAAAGTTCTCGTATTGCTCACCGATATGACAAACTTTGCCGATGCATTGAAAGAAATTGCAATTACTATGGAACAAGTACCCTCTAACCGAGGATATCCGGGAGACCTGTATAGCTCATTAGCAGCCCGCTATGAAAAAGCTGTAGACTTTGAAGGTGCAGGTTCTCTTACCATTCTTGCAGTGACTACTATGCCTGGAGACGATGTTACACACCCTGTACCAGATAACACGGGATACATTACTGAGGGGCAGTATTACCTTAAAAATAATAGAATCGAGCCGTTTGGTTCACTTTCCCGACTTAAACAGCAGGTGAATAAAGATACCCGTGATGATCATAGAGCTCTTATGGACGGTATGATTAAATTATATGCATCATACAAGGAATCATTAGAGAAAAAATCAATGGGATTCCAGATGTCTGAGTGGGACGCAAAATTATTGCAATATGGAGAACTCTTTGAGGCTAGATTAATGGAACTCTCGGTAAATATTCCTCTAGAGGAGGCTCTCGATTTAGGTTGGGAGATTCTTGCCGAATGTTTTGAACCTAAGGAGACAGGTATTCGTTCAGAGCTGGTGCTCAAGCACTGGCCAAAAAAGGTTTCCTAAGGAGTAACTGATGGCTGCCGTCAAACTGACGAAAAACGAACAAAAAAAGCAAAAAGACCAACTCAAACAGTTTTTACGATATCTGCCGACATTACAGCTGAAAAAACAGCAGTTGCAAATGGTGATTAGACAGATAGAACAGGAAGTGCAGGAGTTACAACGTGCTCAAAAAGCATTAGTAGATGCATTGCAATCATGGGTGGCTGTGTTTCATGAACATCGAATATTTCCAGATTCGCTTCAACTTGACCAAGTTGTAATAGTAGATAAAGTAAAAAAATCCAAGGGAAATATTGCAGGTGTTGCTATCCCGGTATTCAAAGATCTTACTTTCCAACAAATAGGATACAATTTTGATGATTATCCACTTTGGGTCGATGCTGGTGTTAAAGTTCTTAAGGAAATATCCCGCTTTGACGCAATGATTGCAACCTTGGAGAAGCAGATTGAATTACTTGGGAAAGAGTTGCGCATCACGAGTCAACGCGTAAATCTTTTCGAAAAGGTTAAAATTCCTGAAACAAAAGACAATATTCGAAAAATTGGTATTTACTTGGGTGACCAGCAAACTGCTGCAGTTGTTCGAGGTAAAATTGCCAAGAAAAAACTGGTTAAGAGTTCAGAGGAGGGTGCAGCATGATTGTTCCCATGAAACGAGTATCCCTCATAGTGCTCGCCTACGAAAAAAGAAAAGCTTTAAAGACTCTCAGGCAATCGGGAATTGTGCATATTGATGAAGTTCCTGCAAAAAACGAAAAAGTCGAAGATCTGGAAAGGTCTCTGCAACAAATCGATCGTTCGATAATTCAGCTTCAAGAACTCTATACCATTGAATCAAAAAAAACTAAAGAAAAGCTGCCATTGTTTGCCGAAGATGCATTGGATGATGAAGAGTTTTCAGAAATTCAGACGAGAGTTCTTTGGTTGCTTGATCATAAACGCGAACTGGAAGAAAAAAAACAGAAGACTATTATTGAACGAGATTCATTAAAGGAGTGGGGAGATTTTTCAGTTTCTGATATTTCGCACCTG
>CAZTUL010000038.1:2083-22074 GCA_964616275.1 uncultured Spirochaetaceae bacterium
GTTCCTTGAACAAGATCATAGATTTGAACTTGTACACGCAGGGATGGAGGAAGACGATACTGTTTCGTGGTTGACTGGGTTTATCCCAGAAGATGCAGTTTCCTCTTTTAAGAATACAGCATCAGGACAAGGATGGGCTTACGTGATTGATGATCCTTCTGATGATGAACTTCCTCCAACGCTGGTAAAAAATAGCCGCTGGGTTTCTATCATCGGTCCGGTATTCGATATTCTGGGCACCGTGCCAGGATACCGTGAATATGATATAAGCATGTGGTTTCTTATGTTCTTCTCACTATTCTTTGCGATGATTGTCGGTGATGGAGCATATGGAGTTATTTTCCTTATAGCTGGAATTCTCATACACAGAAAAATTAAAAAAGCTAATAATGCCGTAATACTGCTTTATGTACTGAGTACAACCAGCATTATTTGGGGTGCTCTTACCGGTACATGGTTTGGTAGTAAAGCCATTCTTGAAGCGGTCCCATTCCTGCAGATGCTGGTGATACCGCAAATAGCAAACTATCCAGAATTATTCGGATTAGAGGCTACAACTACTCAGAATATGGTCATGCAGTTTTGTTTTATCGTAGGAACATTACAGTTGAGTCTAGCATGTGCTATGAATATTTATAGGAAATTGGGGAAAAAGGATTTGAGTGCACTTGCAGATGTAGGTTGGTTAGTCATGATAGATGCTCTCTATTTCCTCGTACTCATGCTTGTAATTAATGCAGAGGTTGCTGTTTCATTAGTAGCTTCGTTAGTCGGTCTGGGATTTTTGTTCGTAGTAGTGTTTGGAGCTCAAGGGCCTGGTATCTCTTTTATTAAAGGGCTGGCTGGAGGTGCTGCCAATTTATTCACTACATTTCTCAATTCAATCAGTGCTTTTTCAAATATCATAAGCTATATAAGATTGTTTGCTGTAGGGATGGCATCGCTCGCTATTGCCCAAAGCTTCAATAATATGGCTAGTGGTCTGCTTCAAGGGTTTGCTCTGCCGGCTGGAATATTAATTCTCATAATAGGTCATGGTCTAAATTTAATCATGGCGTTGTTATCAGTAGTAGTGCACGGCGTACGACTCAATTTATTGGAATTTTCTGGTCAACTTGGCATGGAGTGGACTGGATTCACTTACGACCCGTTCAGAGAAACGGTTGAAACTTCATCACAGACGTTGTAAAAACAACGACAAGGAGCTTGGTATGAATATTGGAATGATTGGAATGGCTGCGGCACTTGGGCTTTCTGCACTAGGATCAGGATTGGGTACTGGAGCTGCTTCACTTTCGGCCGTAGGCGGATGGAAGAAATGCTATGCCAATGGTAAACCCGCACCATTTATTATGGTTGCGTTTTCGGGTGCACCGCTTACACAAACAATCTATGGATTCTTATTGATGAATTTCATCAGTGCCGCTGCAGCAGCTGGACAGGATGCTATGTTGCTTTTAGGTGCAGGAGTCTTTGGTGGTTTAGCAATTGGACTTTCTGCATGGATGCAGGGACGTGCAGCAGCAGCAGCTTCAGATGCATTGGCCGAGACTGGAAAAGGTACAGCCAACTACTTTATCGTTATTGGTATTGTAGAGACCGTAGCATTGTTTACTCTGGTGTTCCTTCTGTTGCTCTTACAGTAGGATTCTACATCTACTTTTTCGAGAGGCTTCTCACCCTTCAAGGTGCTGAGAGGCCTCTTGTTATTTTGATGTCATCTTCTCCTTTTATCGTGATTCGTGTACACTTAGACAATTGAGAAGGCACAGCACATGAATAGAAGACATACAAATCAGGTACATGTTGGGAATATCACAATTGGTAGTAATTCACCTATTTCAATACAGACTATGTGGTCAGAATCACTCCCTGCGATAGCCGAAGAAGAAAAATTTCAACAAATGCTCACTACGTTGCGAAGTTATGCAACAATGGGGTGTTCAATCATTCGTTTTTCATACCCAAGCTCCAATGATAAACTCATTTTTACTCGAATATGTAAAGAATCTCCAATGCCGGTAGTTGCAGATATCCATTTCGATTGGAAACTGGCTATTGAAGCAATTGAATGCGGTGCCCATAAAATTCGGATTAATCCCGGAAACATAGGGGCTAAGTGGAAAGTCGAAGAGGTTGTAGAAGCTGCAAAATCTCATGGAACTGCTATTCGAATTGGCCTGAATGGTGGGTCTCTACCACATGCATTACGGCTCGCAGATCACGCTCAAGGAATGGTGAATACTGCCCTTACGTATGTTGATTGGTTTGAATCCTGGGGATTTGATCAGATGGTGCTCTCTGTTAAAGATACCGATGGTGATGTAACATACCGTGCTTATCATGACCTTGCTACCAAAACTGCGTATCCCTTGCATTTAGGAGTGACCGAGGCAGGAGGAGTCGTCAGTGCTATGGCACGAAGTACCTGGGTGCTTGGGAGATTGTTATCAGAAGGAATTGGCGACACAATGAGGATTTCAATCACAGATGACAAGCAACATGAAATTGCTGGTGCTCGAGAGATTATGAGAACGATAGGTCTTGAAATAGAGGGCATTAGAATCGTATCCTGCCCTCGCTGTGGAAGAGCCTCGTTTGACTCACAAAAATTTTTACAAAAGATACAGCACAAACTGCTCACCTATAAAACACCTTTGACCGTGGCGATTATGGGTTGCCAAGTAAATGGGCCAGGCGAGGCAGCACATGCAGACATTGCAATTACTGGTATAGGAAATCGTGTGTACTTATATGAGAAGGGTAAATTAATCAAAGAGGTTAACGAACAACTTGCAGAAGAAGTATTATTAGCACGGATTGAGGAATTGTCACATGCAGAATAAGCTCATTATTCGTGGTGCTCGAGAACACAATTTAAAGAATTTAGACATTGATTTAGATAAGAATGCTCTTATTGTCATAAGTGGATTAAGTGGTTCCGGAAAATCATCTCTTGCTTTTGACACAATCTTCGCCGAAGGTCAGCGAAGGTATGTTGAATCACTCAGTGCCTACGCAAGAATGTTTTTAGGAAGACTGGAAAAACCAGATATTGACTATATAGAGGGTCTTTCTCCATCCATTGCAATTGAACAAAAAACGACCCATAAAAATCCCAGGTCCATTGTGGGAACTATAACTGAAATCTATGATTACTATCGATTATTATGGGCGAGGATTGGGGTTCCTCATTGCCCAGAGTGCGGACGTGAAATTAGTGATCAAACAATCGATCAAATTCTTGATACCATTTATAATTTCCCGCCAGAAAGTAAACTTATGATTCTATCTCCAGTTGTTATGGGGAGAAAAGGTGAACACAAGAAAATATTTGAAGATGCTAAGAAGGCTGGGTTTATTCGTGTTCGCGTGAATGGTTCCATCCATGAACTTACAGAGACGATAACCCTTGATAAGCAGATTAAACATTCTATTGATATTATTGTAGACCGAATTGTACTTAGAGATGATGTACGAAGTAGATTGGCTGAATCAATAGAAAGTGCGATTGAGATCAGTGATGGGATAGTTCGAATAGTTAGAATTCTTGATACACATGAAGAGGAAGAATCACTATTTAGTGTAAAAAACAGTTGCGTGCATTGTGGTATCAGCATTCCTGAGTTAGAACCGAGGTTGTTCAGTTTTAACAATCCGTTTGGAGCCTGTCCAGCATGTCATGGATTAGGAGTTAAAACTGAGTTTGATCCCGATAAGATCATTCCTGATAGAAAACGATCGTTTAATCAAGGGGCCATAGCCAGTCAGAATCCTGAAGCAACGTGGTCACGAGTCCCACTTGAAGCATTGGCAAAACGATACAACTTTACGTTGGATACTCCTTTTTCCGAGTTAAGTGATGAAGTTATCAATGTTATTTTGTATGGAACTACAGAAAGAATACCAATGCGATATCAAAATGAGAAAGGGAGAGGGCATTATACGCTGGAAAAACCTTTTGCAGGTATCATCCCGGATTTACGACGGCGATATTATGAGACAAACTCGATGCAAATTAGAATGTGGATGGATTCATTCATGACAAGTCGCACGTGTGAAGTCTGTCATGGTTCGCGTCTTCGTTCTGAGGCACTTGGAGTTACCGTTAACGATAAAAATATTGTGGAAGTTACCTCATATTCAGTAAAGGATTCACATGAGTTTTTTGCATCACTCTCATTACAACCCACACAAGCTGAAATTGCCAAGCAGATTCTTAAAGAAATTCGTGGAAGACTCGGATTTTTGGTTAATGTTGGGCTTGAATATCTTACATTGGATAGATCCTCAGGAACGCTCAGTGGGGGAGAAGCTCAGCGTATCCGACTTGCGACGCAAATAGGATCTGCTCTTAGTGGAGTTATTTATGTTTTAGATGAACCTTCAATAGGATTACATCAACGTGATAATCATCGATTAATCGAAACATTAAAAACGTTACGAGATCTTGGCAATACATTAATAGTGGTGGAACATGATGAAGCAACCATCCGGGAAGCAGATTATGTAGTGGATCTTGGTCCTGGTGCGGGGATTCACGGAGGATACATAACGGCTCAAGGGACACCAAAGGAGATAGAACAGAATCCTTCGAGTATAACTGGTCAGTATCTATCAGGTGCTATTCACATGCCGATACCTGAAAAAAGAAGAGCTGGAACTGGAAACGCTATTATGGTCTATGGTGCAAAAAAGAACAATCTGAAGGAAATTGATGTTTCTTTACCACTTGGGAAGATGATTGTGATTACCGGAGTTTCAGGTTCTGGGAAGTCAACATTGCTGCATGAGGTGTTACTACCTGCTCTTAAAAGAATTCTCAATAAACAACATGAAAATTATGACGGATACCGAGAAATACTCGGTTCAGAACATATTGATAAAGTAATCAGTATAGATCAGAGTCCGATTGGACGTACTCCACGCTCAAACCCGGCAACGTATGTGGGAGCTTTTACACCAATTCGTGCTCTGTTTGCATCACTACCGGAATCAAAGGCTCGTGGATATAAACAGGGTAGATTCTCTTTTAATGTATCCGGTGGTCGTTGTGAACACTGTCAGGGTGATGGAACGCTCAAAATTGAGATGCATTTTCTGCCCGATGTTTATGTAACCTGTGATGTGTGTAAAGGGAAACGGTTTAACTCGGAAACTCTGGCAATACATTATAAAGGGAAGAATATTCACGATGTCTTAAATATGACGATAAGTGAAGCGGCTGAATTTTTCTCTGCTGTTCCCTCGATTCGCAGGAAAGTCGAAACATTGGAATCTGTAGGTTTAGGATACATTAAACTTGGACAATCTGCACTTACATTAAGTGGTGGAGAAGCACAACGGGTAAAACTGAGTCTTGAACTATCAAAAAAGAGTACTGGTCAAACACTCTATGTCCTCGATGAACCAACAACAGGTTTGCACTTCGCCGATGTAAAAAAACTCATGGAGGTACTTGATCGACTCGTTGATCAGGGTAATACCGTTATTCTCATTGAGCATAATCTCGATGTCATAAAGAGTGCTGATCATTTGATTGATTTAGGTCCTGAAGGGGGTGATGGAGGCGGAAGAGTAGTGGTAACTGGTACTCCTGAAGAAGTTTCCCTATGCAAGGATTCATACACAGGATATTATGTAGCGAAGTCGCTATATGAAAACTCGTAGACTCTTACATGCCTTCATTTGGGCTATTTTCCCGTACTTGCTCCTCGTACATGCAGGACTATGTGCTCAAGAACGTTATTCAGACACATTATCTTCGCAGGAATTACGACTATTGACATCTGAAATTGAGAGTGCGACTCAGCAAGAATTATTAAATAGAGTAAATTTTCTTGGTATTACCATTCCTCGCGAAGATGCAGACCTTCGTAATCTGCTTTATACCTACTATGGAATAGTTCCGATGCAGAAAATTACACAAACTACGATTACTACCGATGTGATATCGGTAACTATTCATTCTGCCGATTCATTTCTCCGTTCAGGCACAAATGAATCTTTTCTCATACTTGAGGGGAATGTCGGTCTTTCCCTTACGACAACTTCTGATGATGTGACTACAAAGCTCTATGCAAATCGTATAATCGTTGATATTGAACATAAGACGGTTACCGGTATCGGTTCAGTACGATACCGAACAGATCAGGAATCATTTGAAGATAATCTTAAAGCGTATATGATTACCTTTGATTGGAGTAGTGGTCATCTGCTTCTATCGAAGGGTGTATCTTCCATGACCCGGGAGAATAGTGAAAAGGAGGAGGTTGAGTTTTTTGTATCGGGTGAACAGATGTTTGTTTCATCTTCACCGTGGTCCATAGGATTTGAGAATGGCCTCATCACGACACATCCAGATCAAGCCTATTTTAGTATTCGGGCAAAAGAACTCTATTTAGTGGATGGTGGCGATTTCTTCGTTAAACATGCAGTAATATCTCTGGGAAGAGTGCCGCTCTTGTGGTTCCCCTTCATGTACTATCCAGGAAAAACCTTTATATTCAATCCAGCAATTGGAATCAGTTCTGAAAAAGGTGCCTTCTTTTCTTCAAGCACTGAATTATATGGAAGATATCCAAAAATTCTAAAAGATAGTGAATCTAGTTTTTCGACGTTGCTCTCCTCAAATCCTCAATCTACATTTGTAAAAGATGGTTGGGTCTATTCTCAAACGCCATCTTCAGAAATTTCACCTATTGAATCATGGGCTGAACGTACACAATCATATTTTTCCATTCTGTTTGATGCATATCAGCAGCATGGGGTGTTTTTAGGAATAGATACAGTTAACAAATTCGATGCAAATCGATATGTATTATCGGGTCTCGGTGGATTTGGATTTGCAGGACTGCAGCATTCCTCATGGAGTTCAATATATCAAATTCCGGAAATTCGATACTTTTTTGAGGGTAATTTGGCAATTGACACATCTTCCGTTGATTTATCACTTTCTATACCATTCTATTCAGACCCAAAAGTACTTCAACACTATGGAAATAGACTCACCAGCTTTTCTCTGGAACGATTATTCGGGAATGCTCAATTTCCATCAACATATCAATCAGACATAACACAATTCACCTGGGAACTTTCAAGCAGGATGGATATTCCAACAACATGGGCTTTCCCATTCATTCGTACGCTCAAAGTTGACAATCTGGCATCAAAAATCACCTGGAAAGCAATAAAAATACCAGATGGTACTGGCTATGAAATGTCATCACTCATAGTTCCTGAATTCAATGCCACAATAGCAGGTACTCTATTCTCATGGTCTCAAACAGGAGAGGATACTGCACAGGAAGAATTGCAAGAATTTTCAGTACCAGAGTCTGCTTTCTCGTTTCCAGAGTGGGGAATTACATCACCATATAGAGGGACACAACCTGCAGCAACACAAATATTACATAGTCAAACAAGCACAGTCTCGCTCGATTATTCATTAAGACACTATATTATTCACACCGATACACTTAATACTGGCACTGTGAATGAATCAACACAGTACGAACGACTGAACGGTTCATTCACACTCTCGGGAAAGATTGCACCATCCTTACTCTCTTTTTCACAGAGAATCAGTCCAGCATTTTCAAAAAACTCTATTGAAATACGGGATACTCAGCAAGTAACAGTTACTTCCACTACAGATGTTTCAGTTCCCTTTATTGGTCTTTCTTATGGTCTTACCACAAGAATTTTCAACGAAACAATTGTTGATGAAACAGGTTTGGCACCCACAGTAAAAGGTGGTTGGGGGCAATGGGATGCAGATTCAGTCATCCGTCATCAATTATCTTGGATGAGAGTAATTACCACATCTTTTGGAAGCATCACTCCTTCATTGACAGCTGCACTAGCTCCTTTACCGTATGGCTTTACACCGCAGATAGCGGTTAAATCCGGGAATCTTTCCAGTACTGCATCACTGAGAATAGAAGAAGATGAATCAGGAAAGTTTATTGGGAAACAAACAAAATTATCAATCTCATATAGTAATAGAGACATAGTTACTTTTTCGAGTGTTTTTACCTATGATTTGCAGGAATATATTGTTGGAAATTCCTGGCTGAATCCACTGGAAATGAAACAATCCCTATCTACGCAGTTGTTTGATTCGTATGTTCATATTCGACAGGAGAGTTCCTATTCGTGGGATCAAAACTACGTCCATCTTATTTCACTTTCTCTTGCAGTACCGTGGGCATCTCTCAGTATAGAAGGTGATGGGCCAGTTGATGCTATCCGTGCAAATATTTTAGATGCTGAAATTAAAATCAATACGTTTACTCATGCCTGGTGGAAAAATCGTATTAAGCTTTCCATGGACTTATCAAGTGCATATAGACATGCATTTCAGCAGAGTTATGCATCTAAATTAACCTTCGGTTTGCATTTGGGATTTACTATAGAGGAATTTTTAACACTCGATATTGCATTGCAGACGGTTAATAATGGCATTCATAGATATTCTGACATAGGGGATGTATGGGATGATCTACTGAGATCCTTTGATTTCTTCGGTGATGGGAGAAATCAAACTCAATTTTCCATGGATTCTGTATCGGTTTCAGTAATTCACCATATGGCTGATTGGGACTTGCATTGTAAATATGAAGGAAGCGTAGTATTATCTGACATGGAATGGCATTGGAGGCCGGTATTTTCCGTATTCCTTCAATGGAAAGCCATTCCAGAAATTAAGGTCGACCGTGAATTTGATATTCAGTGATAACGACCTATATCCTGGGAGAATGATGAGTAGCACCATCGTATTTGAACAAGTATCACAGATGCAACGTGTGTGCGGAGTTAACGATAGAAATGTTCCCTATATTGAGTTATTACTTAACGGTGAATTATTTGTTCACGGTAATAGTATTACATATAGAGACACCATGGATCGGGAGAAACCTGGGGACGCCACTTTTACAAATCTCATGGTCCGACTGAAGAAGCTATCCTTGGAACGTGAAGATATCACTGAACCTGAAATCTATATGGAATATCAGGCTCTTCAAGACGTTGATGGCCAAATAACCCTCAATGCATATGATGAAAGAGAGATTTCCATAGCGGTTGGTGGTAAACTCGTGTATCCTAAGAGTCCAAGACAACGACAGTATATTCGACTTATGGAGGACAACCAGCTTGTCTTCAGTATCGGTCCAGCGGGAACAGGAAAAACTTTTCTTGCTATAGCTCATGCACTGAGCGAAGTACTCAGTGGAAGGAAACAGAAAATAATTCTTACCAGACCAGTTGTAGAGGCTGGTGAAAGCCTTGGATTTTTGCCCGGAGATCTTGCACAAAAAATTGGCCCCTATTTACGGCCTTTGTATGATGCCATGGAACTGCTGCTTCCCCCTGCTATTATAAAACGTCTTGAAGATACAGGAGCAATTGAAACAGCACCGCTTGCGTATATGCGTGGTAGATCCTTGCATAATGCTTGTGTAATTCTAGATGAAGCACAAAATACCACAACTGAGCAGATGAAAATGTTTTTGACTCGGCTCAGTGAAAATTCAGTGGCAGTTGTTACCGGCGATATCACCCAGATAGACCTACCGAGGAACAGAACAAGTGGCCTTGTTCATGCAGCAGCGATACTTCAACATGTACAAGGAGTCGGATTCGTTGAATTCTCCAGTAACGATGTTGTTCGAAGCAGAATGGTTCAAAGGATTATTGAAGCGTATGAAAAAGATGCACGCCGTACCTAACCGATATGCTGATCATCCACTTTGGATGCGAATACTTATACCGATATTGGTAGTTTTAGTTGCAGTTGGAGCCCTCGTTATTCCTTCACTCATAGCTCAAGATGTTACTAGTGTTTCATCTGATATTCTTGCTAAATATAGTGTTGGTTCACTAGCTGAGAACGATATTAAAGCAACCGAAACCTTTCATTATGTAGATGAAGCTGAAACTGCAAAGAGGCAGCGTGCCGCAACTCAGGCAGTATTACCAAGATTTCGTGTTTCACTCATAACATCACAAGAAATTCTTAATGATCTTGACACCCTATTTACTCTACAAATTCCCGAACATATTGAACTTGATTCAAAACTCTTAGAATCACTTTCGGCACTCACCGAAGAACAACGTAATGGTATTTACTTGATAGCTCGGTCTCTCTTAGAGGATTATGTTTCACAAGGGGTTTTCTCGAATGAAGATTTTGTATTGGTTCGAGAGAGTGGGTATACAGAGATCCAAATCGAACGAAATCAAAATACCGGTTTGAATCAATTTGAAAAGATAATCTCACTTGAAGCGGTATTTCGTGATGTAGAGGTTGCAGAACGAGTGCATGCGGATCTGAAAATGGTGAATTCAACCGTCAGTACAAACCACATGAACCTTATCTTTGATAGTATTCATGCGGTAATTCGACCAAATGTACATTTTGATCCTGTAGCGACAACATTAGCTCGAGATACAGCAGCAGCTGATGTATCTCCAGTAATTACTCGGGTTGAAAAAGGTGAGCTCATACTTAAAAAAGACTTTGTTATTACGCAACAGGATATTAAAACTTTACAAGCTTTGAGGCTTGCCTCGGTTCAATACCCTCCGTCTCAGTTATTAGGAAGAGCTCTTTTTGTAATTATCACAACAATAAGTGCTGTGTATGGCATGTTTCTTGTGTTTGAGAACTCAAAAAGACGTTATCAATATCTCTTTATTTTTCTCGTAGGGGTTCTCGTTACTGAATTGCTGTTATACCTTGCTGTTACTCTATTTTCAGGAAAAGGATATAGTTCGCTCGATCCATTTCTTCCATTGTTTATTCTACCTATTCTCTTCGCTCTCGTTACAAATCGGAAACGTGCAGGAATGATCTGTGCTCTTCTCCTTAGCTCATATGCAATTTTATTGCCTTCTTCTACAGAAATGACTGTATTTTTCGTTGTGGCAATTTCGTTTTTTGGAATCTATTTTATAAAATACGTATCTCGAAGGGTAGATATGGTTTTTCAGTGGCTCTTTGGTATTGTTGCTACCTCGTGTATTGTCCTATTTACTAATCTCCTTAATGGATATGGTTTTAACAATTTGCTCACTTCACTTACTGCTATCGCTGCAAATATGTCGTTTACCTACATTATGGTGACGCTTTTACTCCCTTTGATAGAACTTATTTTTAATTTGCCCACTCCGTTCAGGCTGCGAGAACTTGCTTACAGCGATTCTCCTGCACTTGTGAGACTTTCACAAACTGCAGTAGGAACGTACAATCATTCACTTATTGTAGCTGAGATGGCCTATTCGGCGGCAAAAGAAATTCAGGCTGACCCTCTTCTTGCACGAGTTTCCGGTTTATATCACGATATTGGGAAACAGGAGCACCCAGAATATTTTATTGAGAATCAGAGTGGTGATAACAAACACGATGATTTGAAGGCAAGTCTCTCGGTGGCAATCATAAAGAGCCATGTAAAAATTGGTGTTGAAAAGGGGAGAGAAGCACGGTTGCCACAAGAGGTTCTCGATATTATCAGTCAACATCACGGTAACGATGTTATTGCAATATTTCTCAAAGAAGCACAACTCGCAGCTCAAAACGAAAAAGACCGCAGACAGGTCAAACGTCAAGATTATGCCTACAATAACCAGATACCACAATCTCCTGAAGCAGCAATAGTAATGCTTGCCGATAGTATTGAAGCGGCCAGCAGGACTATTAAAAAACCTTCTGCACAGAAATATGAAAAACTGGTAAATCAAATCGTAATGAGTAAAATGGAGCGTAAACAACTAGGTGCTTCACGCTTATCGCTCACAGATCTTGAGACCATTGAAAGAGTCTTTGTTCAGATCCTCACTGGCCGTTTCCATACAAGAATTGAATATCCCGAAGAGCAGGAAAAGGAACGCACATGATTACTGTAGATATATCGTATGAATCTTCATCCTATGAAGAGGTGGCTCCACGTGAATTTATTGAAGCAATAATTCAAAAAACATGTTCACTTCTTCATGTCGATAACTGTGAACTCTCTTGTTCATTTATCGGAGATGAAACAATGAGTGAGCTGAATCAACAGTATCGTGGAAAAGATGAACCCACCGATATTCTCTCTTTTGTACAGGAAGATGGTGATGAATTCCCCATATTTTCTGAAAATCTCGATCAGAGCAAACCTCTTGGCGATATGCTGATTTCACTGCAGACTATGAAAAGAAATTGTAGTGAATTCAGTGTATCGGAAGGAGAAGAGTTGACTCGACTTATGATACATGGTGTATTACACTTGCTTGGATGGGATCACGCAACAAATGAGGGTGACGAACCGATGTTGCAAAAACAGGAAGAATTGGTGAAAATAGTAGCGAAGGAGTTACACTCGTGAAGTTAGGTGAACGATTAAAGAATTGGTTATCGGGAGAAGACTCCCAACCTCCTGAACCTGATACTAAAATAGTTGAAGAACGTAGAAGTATGATTGAAGGGATTGATGAGCTCGCAGAAACAACTGTGAAGGAGGTCATGGTTCCCCGAATTGATGTTGGGTTTGTTCCCGATACGATTACATTCGCTGAATTAAAAGCTGTAATTTCTGAAGAAGGGTATTCTCGTTATCCTGTATATACTGATACTATAGACAACGTAGTAGGAATACTCTACGTAAAAGATTTGTTAAGTCATGTTCAAGAGGGTTCGTTTGATATTCGAAAAAGTATGCGAAAACCCTATTTTGTTCCTGATACTAAACGGTTAGATGAATTGCTCAGAGAATTCAAAAAAAGGCGAGTTCACATTGCTATTGCCATAGATGAATATGGTGGCGTTTCAGGTATTGTCAGTATGGAAGACATCTTGGAGGTGATTGTCGGTGATATTCAGGATGAATTTGATGATGATGAAGACGACGATATCATAGAGATGGGTGAGGGGATATACCTCTGTGATGCTCGAACTGCCATAGATGAAATTAATGAGCGTCTCAATCTTCACCTGCCTGAGGATGATTTTGAAACATTAGGGGGCTTTGTCTTTGAACAATTTGGCCGCATCCCCATGAACCAGGAAAAAGTAACCTATGAAGGGAATGACTTTGTTGTTCAGGAAATTGAAGGTCATAAAATTAACAGTGTGAAAATTGTAATGAAACGGAGCTGATTCGTTGACGCAGTGCACTCATAACCGTTATATTAATATCGATACATACCTACATATGGAGGAATTTTAGATGAAAATCGCAATCAATGGCTTTGGGCGCATAGGGCGCAACGTATTCAAAATCGCATTTGAGGACAAGGATATCGACATTGTCGCAATCAACGACCTAACAGACCCAAAAACCTTGGCTCATTTGCTCAAGTATGATTCAACATACGGCGTTTATGCTAAAGAAGTTGTCGCGAAAGAAGACGCGATTGTTGTAGATGGAAAAGAAATTAAAATTTATGCTGTTCGCAATCCTGCAGAACTGCCTTGGAAGGAATTAGGCGTAGATATCGCTATTGAATCTACCGGTGTGTTCGCTGTTGCAGAAGGGCCTAAAGGTGGTTATAAGGATCATATCAAGGCTGGTGCGAAAAAGGTTATTCTTACAGTACCTGCTAAAGATCAGATTGATCAGACCATTGTCTGTGGTGTAAATGATGATGAGTTAGATCTCAGCAAACTTGCCTATTCCAATGCCTCCTGTACAACTAACTGTCTAGCTCCTATTGCCAAAGTCCTGAATGATAGCTTCGGTATTGAGCGTGGTCTTATGACTACTGTTCACGCATATACTAATGACCAAGTAACTTTGGATATGCCACACAAAGACCTGCGAAGAGCCCGCTCAGCTGCTTTGTCAATTATTCCGACAACCACCGGTGCTGCCCGTGCTGTAGCAAAAGTCATTCCTTCCCTCGAAGGTAAACTTAATGGTGGAGCAATGAGAGTTCCTGTACCAACAGGTTCGATTGTTGACCTTACTGTACTGTTGGAAAAGGACTGTACTGTTGAAGAGTTAAATGCTGCTATGAAAGCCGCTGCAGAAGGTCCTATGAAGGGAATTCTTGAATATACTGAAGATCCAATTGTATCTAGTGATGTAAAAGGCAATTCACACTCTTCAATCTTCGATTCAGATTTAACTATGAAGATGGGGCCCAAATTCTTTAAAATAATGTCTTGGTATGACAATGAGATGGGTTACTCAAACCGTGTTGTTGATCTCGCCAAAAAATTAATGGCGTAATCAATCATTGTATTGAAATCTTATTCTGATGCGCGCCATTCGGTGCGCATCAGCCGTACATGAGGAGTTATTATGCATTTACAAACGATACGAGATTTGGATTTAGAGAATAAACGGGTATTGATTCGAGTTGATTTCAATGTTCCCTTGAAAGACGGTAATGTCACTGACGATACCAGAATTTTGAGTGCACTCCCCACAGTGAATTACATATTGGAGCAGAAAGGTACTTCACTCGTTGTTATGAGTCACTTTGGCCGTCCTAAGGGTAAAAAAGATATGGCTTTCAGCATGGCTCCCATTGCCAAACGTTTTGAAGAAGTGCTGGGTCGACCGGTAACATTAGCTTCTGATGTTGTTGGTGAAGCTGTAACCAATGAAGTAGCATCGTTGAAACCCGGAGAGGTTCTTCTATTAGAGAATGTCCGATTTTACAAAGAAGAAGAAGAAAACGACAAAACATATGCAAAGACCTTAGCGAGCTATGGTGATGTGTATATAAACGATGCATTTGGTACAGCTCATCGTGCTCATGCATCAACAGAGGGTGTAGCACATTACCTTCCCGCAGCTGCAGGATTCCTCATTGAGAAAGAGGTTAAATTTTTTGCACCATTACTTGAAAACCCAGATAAACCATTTGTGGCTGTAATTGGAGGGTCTAAAGTCTCATCAAAAATCAGCGTGCTTGAATCACTTGCAAAACATTGTGATGCACTTGTAATTGGTGGTGGTATGGCCTACACATTCTTGAAAGTTCAAGGTCATACAATAGGAAAATCTTTACTTGAGTCTGACTATCTTGAGGTTGCTCAGTCATTTTTAGAGTATGCAGAAAAACAAGGAGTAAGAGTAATTCTACCACTTGATCACATATGTGCAGCTGAATTTTCTGAACAAGCAGAAGTGGTCGCAGTAGATGGGATAGATATTCCGGAAGGTTTGATTGGTATGGACATTGGGCCAAAAACACTCAAAGTCATAGAAAAAGAGTTAAAAGCTGCAAAATCGATTGTCTGGAACGGTCCTATGGGTGTATTTGAATTTGATGCATTTGCAGATGGAACTAAAGCAGTTGCACAGATGGTTGCAGATTGTGATGGAACCACAGTTGTCGGCGGTGGTGATTCTGTTGCTGCTGTTAACAAATTCGGTTTTGCAGATCGTATAGACCATGTATCTACTGGTGGAGGAGCATCCCTTGAATTTTTAGAGGGACGTGTATTGCCTGGTATTAAGGCATTGGAGAAATAATATGAGAGATGTTTGTATAGCTGGAAACTGGAAAATGAATTTGACACCTTCTGAAGGGGCAGCATTTGTAACTGAACTTGCAAAAGCCGTAAAAGATGCTTCTGTGCGTGTAGTGGTAGCACCATCGTATGTTGCAATTGCTCCGGTTGTCGATGCGGCTAAGGGTTCACGTATTGAAGTAGCTGCTCAGAATATGTCCGATCAGGAATCTGGAGCCTTTACTGGCGAAGTTGCCCCTGACATGCTTAAAGAAATCGGGGTACGTATTGTCATATTAGGACACTCAGAAAGACGTGCACTCTATGGTGAAACCGATGCCTTCATAAACAGAAAAGTAAAACTTGCATTACAGAAGGGATTTGATGTGATTCTCTGTGTCGGTGAGACATTAGAGGAGCGTGAGGCAGGGAGACTTGAAGAGGTTCTCAAACGTCAGGTGGTTGAAGGACTTAAAGACGTTTCCTCAGAAGACATGCAACATATGATTATTGCCTATGAACCAGTTTGGGCTATAGGCACAGGAAAAACTGCAACTCCTGAAGATGCGAATGGGGCTCATTCTTTTATTCGTTCAGAGATTGAGAAACTCTATGGCAAAAGTGTTGCAGAATCATTGATAATACAGTATGGTGGTTCAGTGAAACCATCGAATGTGAAAGACCTCATGGCCATGGAGCATGTTGATGGTGCACTTGTGGGTGGTGCTTCTCTCTCTGTAGAACAGTTCGCCCCAATTGTACGGTATAATAAGTAAACTGGAGTTTATACATGGGTGTAATCAGCATTATTCTATTGATTCTTTTTGTTGTTGCGAGTCTCTTGCTTATCTTTATGGTTGCTATACAATCTGAGGGTGGTTCCGGACTAGGTGGTATTTTCGGTGGTGGAAGTGATTCTTCTTTTGGCGGTCAGACTAATAAAGTTATGAACAAATTCACCGCTATACTTGGTACCTCCTTTCTTGTACTGGCAGTTTTACTTGCCGTGATTAATAAATCCCCATCGTCAGATTCGCTACTTGATTCTGTTCAGGTGGAACAGGTACAACAAACTGAAGAGTGGTGGAATAGTACCACCGTTGAATAATTCATTCTTCGGTGATATTCACATTAAGTTACTAGGTATCGACCGCATGTTTACTCTGCGGTCGTTGCCGTTTACTATGGGTCAATTATGAAAGTCGGCATTCTATTCGGAGACATCGGATCTTCCCTCACATGTAAAACACTCGCAAAAGGACTTGCTGAGGGAATTCAGGGAGAGGGACATGATGTTACACTTATAGATATGATTCACGAAGCTGGAAAGATTGTCTCATATTTTGATTATCTCATCGTAGGAACTTCGGCTACCACTTTTTGGGGAGGAAAAATTCCTTCAAAAGTAGCTGAATTCCTAAAACAAGCGGGTACTGTATCGGGAAAACGGTGCTTTGCTTATGTAAGTAAGCGTGGTATACGAAATGGCAAAACTCTTCAAGAACTTATGCGAACCATGGAGAGTCAAGGCATGTACCTCACATTTTCTGAAATCCTTCCCAGTCGGGATTATGCCAAAGAAGTTGGTAAGCGATTGGTAATTTCCTAACGTAGGAGTATAGTGTTCATGATGAAAAAAATTATTCTCTCCTTCATGCTTATTCTGTTTATAGCTGCATCAATTGGTGCTGCCGATATGATCAGTCAACCTGCAGCTACCGTGAATCTTATTCGAAATAAGGTAATTACTGTTCAAGAGCTCGAACAACGAGTTGCACAATATCGTGCTGAAGCGAGTGCTTCCGGACAAGCTGACATTGCGGGAATCTCGTCTACTGAAGTTCTTAATGTACTGATTAATGATGAGTTGGTATTACAGGGAGCAGAACGTGATGGCTACATGATTACCGACTCTCAAGTAGACCAGATGATTCGTCAACAGAAAATTGCAGTTGAACAACAAATTGGTAGAGAAATTACTGATGCTCAGTTTGAAATTGTAATTCGTAACAATTACGGAGTGGATCTTGCAGTATTCAAAAAAAGTATAAAAGAATCTACCATTGTTGACCGATACGTTCGCGGTGAAATGCAGACAGTTATCAATACATTTGAAGAACCTACCGTTCAGCAGGTTCAAGAATTTTACAGAGCAAACAGATCTGCTTTTATAAATCCTGAACTTGTTCGATTGAGCCACATATTTATTCCATTTACCGATACTGATAAAGCAGAGGTAAAAAAGCAGATGGATCAGTTGTCCCGATGGATTAGATACAACACCTATACATTCGAAGAGCTTGTTCCAAAATACTCAAAAGATAAAGAGTCGGTTGGAAAAGGTGGAGATATCGGATGGCTTGCTTACGATGATGAAGAGATGCGTGCATACTTAGGACAAAAATTCTTTGACGCAGTATTTGAACTTCCCCTGGGAAGACCTTCCGGAGTGCTTGAATCTACAGGTGGTTACCATATTGTAAAAGTCACTACCCATACAGATCCAAAACTCTTGAATATTGATGATCAGATTAATCCTGAATCCTCAACAACAGTTCGTCAATATATTCAACAGACACTCACTCAAAGAAATCAGCAGGCAGCATATCTCAGAGCAATAGAGCAATTGGTAGGAAAACTTCGCAGTGAAGCTGCCATAACTATTTTGTATGAAGAGGAGGGCTCTACCAATTGAAGAGTCGTCATTTAGGGCGTGAATTAGCTCTATCTTCGCTATATGCACTGGATTTTAATGGAGAGATGGTTCCTGGAGTACAACCTCCTGTGGAATTTCCTGCCTTGTCCGATGAGGAACGCGAGCAATTAGATACGGAAACGGCATTGTTCGCCAGATTCCTCATTGCGGGAACATTAGAACATCTTGAAGAAATTGATGGATGGATTTCGCGATTCAGTATTAATCGGCCATTAGATAAAATTGATCGCATTGATAGAAACATTCTCAGATTAAGCGTATTTTCTCTGCTTTATGTAAACGATATTCATGACAATGTAGTGATTACTGAAGCAGTTCGGCTCTCTCAGGAGTATAGTCGAGAGGTTAACTATAAATTTATAAATGGAATTCTTGATTCCATGCGGAAGGAAATGCATGATAACGCTTAAAAATGCCGAACAGTTACAGGGTATTGAAAAATCGTGTAGACTTCTTGGTCAACTCCATGATCAGCTTGAAAAATTCATTGAGCCAGGAATGACTACAAAAGAAATTGATTCCTTTTGTTACTCATTCATAATTGAGCACAAAGGAAAACCTGCTTTTCTTAATTATATGGGATTTCCTGCATCTGCATGTGTTTCAATTAATGAAGAGGTCATTCACGGCATACCCGGTAAACGAATAATTCAGCCTGGTGATTTGGTAAGTATTGATCTTGGTATAAATCTCGATGGATATTACAGCGATGCTGCAAGAACTATTATAGCTGGTGGAATAACATCCCCAGACAAAGAGAGACTTGTACGTGTCACAAAGGAATGTTTACTAGCAGGCATTGAGGGTGCTTCTCGACCAAATGCACGGATTCATGACATTTCTGCACCTATCTATAAACATGCCAATTCTCATGGTTTTGGTGTGGTAAGGGATTATTGTGGTCATGGAGTTGGTCTTGAACTGCATGAAGAACCACAGGTTCCCAACTATGTAAGTTCAATGTCTCCGAATCCTAGACTTCGTCCCGGTATGGTATTGGCTATTGAGCCTATGATTAATCTGGGAACAAAAAATATTCGAAATCTTGATGATGGTTGGACAGTAGTAACTGCAGACGGAAAAGTTTCTGCACATTTTGAGCACACCATAGCCATTACAGAAGATGGTGTTAAGATATTGACTGTATCCGAATGAATCGGTAGGGTGGGGTATGAAAAAAGAGTTTATCAGTCCAGAAATGCTCCGCGATGAAGCACTCAAGCTTGCACATACAATGCACACAGTAGATAATTTCGTTCCAGATATTATTTATGTGTCTCTTCGTGGTGGAGCTTACATGGGCAATGTATTCAGTGAGTATTACAAACTTGTACGCAAGCAAGCAGGAGACCGTCCAGTCTTTTATGCTGCTGTGGTAGCTCGTTCTTATGAGAATATGAAGCTTGAATCTGAGGTCAGAATTGACGGATGGACGTACTCTCCTGAGTATCTTAGAACTGGTGATAAAATTCTTATTGTAGATGATATTTTCGATACCGGTAAAACAGTAAATGCTCTTGTAAACGTCATGCTATCGAAAGGTATTCCACGTGACGATATAAAAGTGGCAGTGTTTGATTACAAAGTTCCTTTGTATAAAGATATTCCTCGACTCCCAATACAACCCGATTATTATTGTCGAAAACACATTCTAAACTCAGTTGAAGATGAAACATGGATACATTATATGAACCATGAATTCATTGGACTTACCAGTGAAGAGATTGATCAGCAATATACCGATGATGCGGTACGGACGATTCTTCATGATGTCCGTTGTGACTAATGCATGAAAGAGGCGGATCTGAACTGATCCGCCTTATGTTTGTT
>CAZTUL010000039.1:0-21849 GCA_964616275.1 uncultured Spirochaetaceae bacterium
CACCTGTTTTACAGAAGTTTCTTGGGGAATATACATGAAGACGGCCACGATGCCTGTAGAAGTAATCGTGGCCGTTACATAGTGAAAAGTGGAGTAGGATCAGCCCTTCATGAAATTAGGAAGGAATGTTACGATGTCTGGAAATACCATAAGAATAATTGTAGAGGCAATGAGGGCGAACCAGAAGGGTATGGTTCCACGGAACACTGTCTCTAATTTTATTTTTGTAATACCGGACGTTACAACGCTCACGACTCCTACCGGAGGGGTAAGGAACCCAATGAGAATCATGAGAATCGTAATGATTCCGTACCAAATACCATTATACCCTGCGTTGATAATGAGAGGGTAAAAAAGGCTGGTAAAAATAACGAGTGTTGCCATTGCATCCATAAAGAATCCAGAAACAAAATATGCAGCAAAGATGGTAGCCAACAATAGTGGTGGTGGCATAGTGGACATATGTACAGCCAAATACGCCGGAATTCTCGATACTGAAATGAAGTTTCCGAATATAACTCCTCCAATGACAATTACCATGAGCATACCACCAACTTTAACCGTATCGTACAAAGCACTGAGAAATGACTTCATGTTCATTTTCTTGCTCATAAGTGCAAATACAAGCGAGAGGAAAGCACCCATTGCACCACCTTCGGTTGGTGTGAACACTCCCAGATAGATACCGCCCATGGTGAAAAGGAAGATAACCGGTACAGGCCAGATAGGCTTTAGTGAAGTAAACCGTTCTCGCATAGGAGTTTTAACCGATCCAGGAGCTAATTCCGGTTTGAATAACACTACGAGATATGCAACCAGTGCGAGTAAAGCAGCAGTCATGACACCGGGAACAATCCCCGCAATGAGCAGTTGGCCAATTGATTCCTCTGTAAGAACACCATAGATGATGAGTACTGAACTTGGGGGAATCAAAATTCCTAGCGTACTGCCGGAAGCTACACTTCCCGCTGCAAGACTATCTGCGTATTTCATTCGTTTCATCTCTGGTACAGCGATTACAGCGATGGTGGCTGTTGTTGCAATTACAGAACCGGATACTGCCGCAAAAGCAGCACAAGTAATAATTGAAGCAATAGCCAGTCCACCACGAATATGTCCAAACCAAGCGTTGAAAGCCTTGAACATATCTTTTCCAATCCCGGCAGATCCTATAAACATTCCCATTAATGTGAACATGGGGATAACACTCATACTGTAGTTGTGGGCGTTATTAAAAATATCGGTACCCATTTTTGCAAGTGCTGCGTGTGGACCAATAATTACTCCATACCCCACTGTTCCAACCAACAGCATGGAGAAGCCGATGGGAATTTTAAACATAATTAAAATCAGAAGTATTATGACTCCTAGTAGACCAATAAATTCAGGACTCATCGAGTTTCTCTCCCTTTAGTTCTTTTATAGACTGAGCCAAGTCCCAGACCAGAACTAGGACAAGCATGACTAAACCAACTGATGCGAGGTAAATCCATGGATACATAGGCATGCGAAGTACACTCGTAACGGTATTGGATCTCTGCATTCGAGATGCATATTTTAATGTTTGAAGGAATGCTACAGAAAAAGTTGCAATGCTGACAGTTGAACCGATGAAATCCAAAACGCCTTTGATACGAAGAGGGAATCGGTCATAGAGCAACGTAATTCCTAAATTTTCCCCATTATATTGAGATACTGGCATGGAGAAAAATACAGAAAGTGCAAACAAAATTTTTGTGACCTCGAATGTTCCTGGAATTGGATGATTGAATAAAAATCTTCCTAGTACATCACCCACTGTCATAAATAGCAAAACCCCAATGGAAAGCATACCGATCTTTGCTGCTAACTCGCTGATAAGTCCTGCAATTTTTTTAATGATCATCATAATCAACCGCCTTTACACACGAATGGTTCTGTACCGATACCATGGTTCCAGAACCATCCATTGAAAATCACCCTTACTTATTTCTTATTTGCTGCAGCTGCTTTCTTTGCCAGGTCATAAAGTTCCTGACCTGGTTTCCCAGCTGCTTCAAGCTCAGCTACCCAACCCTTGACCATTGGATCAACTGTTGCATGGAATCGTGCTAAATCTTCATCCGAAAGGGAGGATATTTGTTTGCCAAGTTTTTCAGCCTCTTTCATTGCGTGTTCTGCTTCTTCATCATACTGTGTACCAATCTTTTCTGCCAAGGAGTCTGCAATTGCTGTGATTGTCTGCTGGTCTTCTGCAGAAATCTTATTCCACAAATCTTGGTTTGCAAACCAGATTAATGGAGTCATATAGAGGTTGAGATCGACTACCTGTTCTGTAACTTCCATGAGTCTGAAAGAGATGAGTGCACTTGGAGTCATAAAGGTTCCATCTACAATGCCACGATCCATTGCATCATACAAATCACTTACCGGCAAACTGACCTCTACTCCTCCCAGTTTTTTAATAACATCATTGTAAATAGGTCCTGGTGAGCGTAGCTTCAATCCCTTCA
Source organism: uncultured Spirochaetaceae bacterium (assembly GCA_964616275.1). Classification (GTDB taxonomy): domain Bacteria; phylum Spirochaetota; class Spirochaetia; order Sphaerochaetales; family Sphaerochaetaceae; genus CAYZJV01. The sequence continues at coordinate 2,493 of CAZTUL010000039.1, forward strand.
AATCATCCAGTGACTCAATTGGTGATTTAAGTAAAATATGACCTAAATCGGTACCACCTGCCCAAATGAGATGGGTGTCGGTGTATTCATGCTCTCGCAGCATGGGAATAAGTTCTTTTGCAGTCAAGTTCCCCTGTAGTGAAGAGGTAAACATGAACGGGTATTCCAAAACCTGGCTCATAGGGAAGCGACCAGGAGTATAAGCTGGGAGCACGAATCCCATACCTGCAACGCCACTCACTACTGCATCGTATGTATCACCAGGAGCTGCCAATGCATTTCCGGCGTGAATAACAATTTCTACACGACCTTCTGTTTTCTCAAACACTTCTTTGGCGAAGGGTTCAAAAATATTTACTTGTAATGGGTGTACAGCCGGCATGTAGTGATTCATGTGGAAAACTACCTTCTCTGCTTTTTTGGCAGTAGGGGCAGCCCCACCAGCTGATGATTCCTCTTGTGCACCACCACATCCAACGACTAGCCCTATGAGAGCGAGTACTACTAATAAGATTCCTAGAAGCCGATACCCCTTTTTTACCTCACGCATGTTACATTCTCCTTTTTAACTTTCATCGAATATATTTACCGAATTTATTCGATGAGTTTGGGTCATCGTACCACCGGCATTATGGGTTGTCAATATTTTTTTAGCTTAGAGAAATCGTAAGAGAATGCAAGAGATTTGAATAAAAAAGGTGATAATTTTTCTCAATGTATTACCCTGCCAATAAGCTTCAAACGTGTAGCAAGAAGGTAATTTTACATTGTATTAGTTTACAAGACAACGAAACAGTAGTAGAATCGCCTCGATGAAACTGTTATTACAGGAGCTGACATGACACCAAAAAAAAAGAAGACAAAGCGGGATCTACAGGCTGAAGAGACAAAAAATAAAATTATTCAGGCAACCATGTCGATAATGGAAAAGAAAGGATTTCAGAATATTACTATTCAAGAGATTAATAACCGGGCTGGTGTCTCCGTAGGAACTTTTTATCATTATTTTACCAATAAAGATGATGTTTTTTTTGAGTTGTACAAAGAAGCCGATGATTTCTTCAAAGAAGAAGTGGAAATTGATTTATATGCTGAAGACCTTCATTCACTGGAACGAATTGTCCGTTTTTTTAGTTGGTATGCGAGATTCAACAATAAGAACGGTCTAGAATATGTTCGCCAGTTATACAACACTAACAACAAATTTTTTATTTCAGAAGATCGTTACATGATTCGGCTGCTCGACAGAATCGTTTCCGAAGGAATGGAAAAGGGTGAAGTTACTACTGAATTGTCTCCAATGGGTGTCGTACGACATCTGTTTATGTTAGCTCGAGGAATTGTATTTGATTGGTGTCTTCATGAAGGTGAAGATAATTTAGAGCAACTCATGACCAACTATTTTCGTCGGATTATTACATCGTTCCAAAATCCATAGAAACTATTCATCGAATTTGTTCGATTAAACTTGACAACTAAAAATACCCACCCTATCATGATTCTTGTCCAACTGCCGTGACAGGCATTTATCTGCAAGGAGAGAATTATGAGTAATATCCTAGAGCGATTGAAAGACATTGTGGGGGCGGAACACGTGGTGGAAAAACCTCAGTTTTCCAGCTCCACTATCGGTTTCAGAACATCGGGTCAAGATGTGAGCCCCGATTATTTGGTGCGTCCAAATACTTCTGATCAGGTGCAAGCAGTAGTTAAACTGGCAAATGAGACAGGAACACCCCTTATTCCTGTGAGTTCCAGAGCTCCTCATACGAAGGGGGGAACACGTCCAGATGTTCCCGGTACAGTCATTCTCGATCTCAGTAGAATGAATAAAATCTTGCGGGTTAATGCTTACCACAGACTTGTATTGGTTGAACCAGGAGTAACCTGGGAGGAACTTTCTCAAGAGCTGGCAAAACATGGGTTACGGATTACTCCTCCGTTATTACCACGGGAAGGCAAATCTGTTATAGCCACTCTTTTGGATCGAGAGCCACTGCTCACACCAAAATATCAGTGGAATATGAATGAACCTCTTCGTTCCATGGAAATAATTTTTGGAACTGGTGATCGAATTTATAGTGGTATGGGTGGGCATCGAGGCGACACAGATGAGGCATGGGAAAATGGTACTATTCCCGTTACTAACGCCGGTCCTCACCAGTTCGATTTTATGAAGATGGTTACTGCAACACAAGGAACTTTTGGTGTAGTAACATGGGCATCGATAAAAGTTGAGCTTGCAACTCAAGAAGAAAAACCGCTATTTGTAAGTGGTAAGAGCGTTGATGAGTTATCTGATTTTCTCTATTCCGTTTTGAAGTTCAGGTTTGGTGATGAAGTCTGTCTTTTTAATAATCGAGCACTTGAGACAATCTTGGTAGCTGATCCCTCTGATTTACCTTCATTACACGATAAGGTTTCTCAGTGGACTGCTTTTGTACAGGTAAAGTGGGGTGGTCTGAGACCAAAAGAGAAGGTTGCATCTCAAGAACAAGATATCCGCGATATTGCACAGGAAAATGGCTTAGTTCCAACCTATTCGATTGCAGGTCTGCCAGCTGCGGAAGTAACAAAAAGAATTCTTGCTCCAGGGAAAACTGATCCATGGGAGAGCAAGATTTCTGGATTTGCAAAAACAATCTTCTTTTTAAGTACCTTGGATAAAGTGTCTCAACAGCTTCGAAAAGCAGCGGAGGTGATGGAAAACCAGGGATATGCACTTTCTGATTGTCCCATCTACATACAGCCATTGCATCAGGGTACTGCCGTACACTGCCAGATAGTGTTACCAATAAAAGAGACGGATCTAGACTCTCCAAAACTGAAAGGTTTATATGATTCTTTAAGCAGAGAACTTGCTCAGGCCGGAGCGTTCTATTCAAGACCGTACGGAGTGTGGTCAGAAATCGCATTCGGTGGAAACACGCAGCATACCATCATGACCAGGAAGATGAAAGAAATTTTTGATCCTCGGAACATTATGAATCCAGGGAAACTGTGTTTCTAGCCAAAGGAAAAGGAGAATATCATGGAATTAAAAGATTTTACCAAAGAAATAGAACGCTGTAGTGCATGCTCCTACTGTAAGTGGATTCCGTTCGATCATGTGAAGAGTATTCGGTATGCAAAAAACTGTCCAAGTATTGACTATCATAATTTTAATAGCTATTCAGCACGTGGCAGATATCTGACAAGCAGATCAATTTTACGTGATCAAGTTGAGCTGACTGAGGAAGTAATGGATATTGCACATACATGTCTCTCCTGCGGAGCGTGTGATGTCTCATGTAAAATCAGCCGCTATAATCTGGAACCACTTGAGATGACCAGAGCTCTCAAAGCTGAGTTGGTGAACAAAGGTGTGTATCCAGAAGCACAGAAAGTACTCCTAGCCAACCTGAAAAAGGAACTTAATATTTTTGGTGAGAGCAGAAAGAAACGTGGAGATTGGGCTAGAGATCTGAAACTCAAAGATTTGAGCAAGGAAAAAGCACCGGTAGTATTTCATGCAGGCTGTAGCTACAGCTACGATGAAAAACTTTCTGGAACTGTGCGAACAGCAGTGAAAATTTTACAGAATGCTCAAGTGGATTTTGGTATTATGGCCGATTCTGAGATGTGTTGCGGCGCGAGAATCCATTCAATGGGACATGTGGGCGAATTTGAAAAACTTGCTAAGGCAAATATAAAAGCCTGGGAAAAAGCAGGGGTAACCACAATTGTAACTGCCTGTGCCGATGGATATCATGGCTTCAAACGCCTTTACCCTGAATTAGGAGCAAATTTTGAGGTGTACCACATTGTTGAATATATCGACATGCTTCTGAAAGAGGGTAAGTTGCAATTCACTAAAGAAGTTCCACTTACGGTTACCTATCATGACCCCTGTCACTTAGGTCGTCTAGGTGAACCCTACGAAGCTTGGGATGGTGAGGAAAAGAAGTTTAAAAATCAAATAGTCGTCCACTCTCCACGGAAACCTCGCTATAACGGTGTAAAGGGGATATATGACGAACCTCGAAATATTCTTGCAAGCATTCCAGGTGTAAAATTACAGGAAATGGAACGAATACGAGAGTTTAGCTATTGTTGTGGTGCTGGTGGTGGTGCGAAAGAGAGTTACCCAGAGTACTCACAGTGGGTAGCTAGAGAACGCTTACAAGAGGCAGCAGATACGGGAGCAGAAGTATTGGTTACCGCCTGTCCATGGTGCAAAACCAATTTCAGTGGATCGCAGGAAGAGCAGGACTCCATGCAGGTAATGGATATTCTCGATCTTGTACAGCAAGCACTTTAAACAGGGGGAAGTAAATGAGTTTAACAGATAAACAATATAAGGAATTACAATCCATAGTGGGAAAAAGAAATATTTCCCGTGACCCAGGTGTTCTCGATGGCTACCGTTATAATCTCTCTCACACAGCCATCCACCTTGGCCCGCACTTCGATGTGCTTACCCCTCGACCCGCAGCAGTATTGCTTCCGGGGAGCACCGAAGACGTCCAAGCAGTCGTAAAGTTTTGTAATAAACATAAGATTCGTTTCAAGCCTTCATCTACCTTCTGGTCAGCACAAGGGTACCCAAACGATAACGAAACCATAGTTTTAGATATGCGTAGAATGGATAGAATCCTTGAAATTGATGCAAAGAACATGATTGCAATAGTTGAACCGGGTGTTATTGGAGCAACCTTACAAGCAGAGACCATGAAGAAAGGGCTCAACTGTCACATTCAGGGTTCCGGATGTTCCTGTTCAATTCTTGCCGGTGCCACCGCCTGGCTCGGTTCTGGACCGGGAAACCTTTACGGAGGTTGGCAATATGAGAACCTACTGGGTGTTGAATGGGTGCTGCCTACCGGTGAAATTCTAAAGACCGGATCGCTTGGGAATGATGATTCAGCATGGTTCTGCGGAGAAGGTCCCGGGCCGAGTATGCGTGGTGTACTTCGTGGTATGTTCGGTACAAAAGGTTCTCTTGGAGTATTTACAAAATGTGCTGTGAAGCTGCATGCATGGCCTGGTCCACAGAGTCTTCCCGTGTATGGGAAAGCACCCGCATATACCACTAAATTGCCATCGAACTTTAGAGCCTATACATTAGGATTCCCCGATTGGAAAGCCTGGGCACAAACAGCTCACCTCATGTGGGACAATGGAATTGGATACACAGCCCACAGACAATTCAACTTCCTGGGAAGGGATCTGAAATGGGGTATGATTCAAATTCTTACAGACCCCGATAAAACTATCAGCGATCTTGAAGAGTTAATTCAGGAGCCTGGATTTAAAGAGGCGAATGATTCCATGAAGATTGATTTCCAACTCATTATTGCTGGAATGACGCAACGGGATTTTGATTGGCAGGAAGAGACGCTGAATGAAATACTCAAGATAACGGGAGGATATATTGTGGAGTGTATGGAAACTGATACATTGCGAAATTATACACTGCTGTACCTCCTGCGTCTTGGACATAAGGCACTTAACCTCGTGTATGGAGGTGGTTATGATGGAAACTTTGGTATGATTAACTCCATAGATTTTGGTGCTCAAAGGGCAGAAGCTGCTGGAGCGTTTAAACGAGAATGGGAGAAGAAAGGTCAAATTGTTGACGCAGGTGGTGACTGTATGATGGGTCCAATTGGAGGACAAGGAGGAGGCGGAACCGGTCTTTGGGAAAATTTCACCTGTTTCGATAGCGCCGACAGAGAATCTACCGAAGGTACACTGGCCTTCTTTGATGCATCCTTCGAGTACACAAAGGAAGAGGGCTGGAGCGGTTGTGGATTTGAAAAACTCAACGCTATGGCACGAGGGTACGATGGCTATGAAACACCACGGGAAATACGTGATGCCGGACATAGAAATGCTCCGCAGCCGGATGTATTCAGATTCCAGAATAAAGTTTACCAGTCGGTCAACCCTCTTGATTTAGGAGATACCTATTACGAGAGATTGGAAGACTGATTATTTTATGTAATCGATGTAAGAGGGTTCCATCCTACTCCAATAATTGGAGTACGAGCGGAATCCTCTTTTGTGTAAATTACACATGCTAGAAGTGAAGAAGGACATAATCAATCTGGAACAAGACCGATATCACTACGATAATAGAGTCCTTTGCATGCAATATTCTGGATTTGGGCATAACACGATGATCTTGCCTCCTTAATCGTCTCACCTGAAGCTACAACGATGAGTACTCGGCCTCCATTCGATAGGAATTGCTCACCCTGTTTCTGAACAGCCATGGAATACCAGGACTCTTGTTCTGTTAGGCGTATGGGTACTCCCTTTTTATAGGCACCCGGGTATCCTTCTGAAGCAAGACACACGCCGATGGCTGCTCCCTTTTTCCATTTCAGCTGATACGGTCTTTTCTCCATTGTTGCAAGAATTGCCTCAATCAGATCAGATTCCATCGCCTCAAGGAGCACTTCTGTCTCCGGATCGCCAAATCGAGTGTTGTATTCAATTACCTTTACACCTTGCTGAGTTTTTATGAGGCCAAAATAGATGATTCCGCAGAATTCTATACCTTCCTGTATAAGACCTTTGATGGTAGGAATTACTATTTCCTTCTCCACTGTGTGTAAATCGTCCTGCGTAACGTACTCAACGGGTGTGTATGCTCCCATTCCACCGGTATTGAGGCCTGCATCGTGGTCAAAGGCACGTTTATAGTCACGTGCCGGAATCATGAGATTATACTGATTTTGATTGACGAATGCGAGAAGTGAAAATTCTTTACCTTCTAGAAATTCCTCGAAAATAACTTTATTTGTAACAGCAAAGCTATCCTGTACAAACAGATCAGCCTCAATTCTATCTTCAGTAACTAATACTCCCTTTCCAAAAGCCAATCCATCCTGCTTAATTACGAGAGTTCCAGCTTGTTCCTCCATCCATGCCCAGGCTTCCGTGTAGTGGGTACAGGTTTTATATGCTGCACTCGGAATTGTGTGCCGCTGCATGAATTGTTTTGCGAAATCTTTGCTCGTTTCAAGTTGTGCCGCCTCTTGAGTCGGGCCAAAAACTTGTATAGTACTTTCCTTGAAATAGTCTACTATTCCGGACTCCAGATAGGATTCGTTCCCAATGATTGCAAGTCCTATTCCCATACTCTGCATGTAGTGTTCGAGTGCGGGAAATGTTCCATCCCACTCAGTGAACGTGAACAGCTGTGGGGTGATTTCCATACCTGTGTTGCCCGGAATTACATGAACCTCGTCTACCATGGATGATTGTAGGCTTTTAACCGCCAAAGCATGTTCTCGTCCACCTGTTCCGATTATTGCAACCTTCATTGTCCGTTCTCCTTTTTGCAAATCTCTCTGATAACTTGAGGATAGAGGGCATATTCAACTTCATGTACCAGCTGCTCTAATTCATCGAGATTATCACCTTCATATATAATAGGTGTTTGAGCGATTATTTCACCTTCGTCCATTCCTTCATTTACAAAATGGACACTTACTCCATAGATTTTCTTCCCATCAGACAATGCCTGCTGTATGGCATGTTTCCCTTTATAATTGGGGAGGAGAGAGGGATGTATGTTGATGATTCTTCCTGTGAACCGATTCACGAACCATGGACTGAATAAGCGCATATATCCTGCTAACACAATAAAATCAACTTTCCTGTTTTCTAAAATCGATGCAATATGCTCTTCCATACTCTGCTTGGATTGGAACTGGTTCCTCAAGCAAGTATATGCCTCAATGCCATAGCTCTGAGCTACTTCCAATGCAGGACATTGCGTGTCGGTAACAAGAAGAACAATCTGAATATCAGGAATTTTTTGCACAATGAGATTGTGAAAGTTTGTACCTTTTCCAGATGCAAATACTGCGATTCGCTTCATCTGATGCTCAATCCTTTTCGACTCGTAATTTGGCCAATAACACAAGCTTCCGGATAGAATCCATGAATGGTATGTAGAGAACGTTCAACATCATGATTCTGAACAACAACAACATATCCTATACCCATATTAAACACGTGATACATCTCATCAAGAGTAAGTTCTCCCTGCTGCCTGAGAAATTCGAAAATAGGTGGAACCTGAACTGCTTCTAGATTCAGTTCAATACCGAGTGATGAACCCTGGAGCATTCTTGGAAGGTTTTCATACAATCCTCCACCTGTAATATGAGACATACCATGAATGGTGACTACACGTTTAAGTGCTGCAATTACATCAACATAAATCCGAGTAGGTTCAAGTAAATAGTCTTGTAGCGTGGTATGTTCAAACGGTTGAGAAATATCAATAGAAGCATCACGTAAAATCTTCCTGACAAGAGAGTAACCGTTAGAGTGAATTCCTGAGGAGGGGATGCCGATAATCACATCTCCAGATTCGCAGGCGGCACCGGTTATCTGTTCACTTTGCTCTACCACTCCCACTGCAAATCCGGCAAGATCGAAATGTCCTGGCAGATACATGCCAGGCATCTCTGCAGTCTCTCCTCCAATGAGAGAGAGAGAGCCCAGAAGGCACCCAGTGGTAATTCCCGATACAATCTGTTGGATTTCATCTGGTGAATTCTTTCCAACGGCAATGTAATCCAGAAAGAACAACGGATCGGCACCTGAGGTGATAATATCATTCACACACATTGCTACAAGATCTATGCCGACACTATCAATTTTTCCCTGTTGAATAGCCAATAGAAGTTTTGTTCCAACACCATCAGTTCCAGAGACGAGAACCGGTTCTTTATATGCATACTTATATAGGTTGAATAATCCGCCAAATCCTCCGATATCACCATTAAACCCCAGACTTTTTGTTGACGCAATGTGATCTCTGATTTTCTCAATACTAGCGTAGCCCTGTTCCAAGCTGACTCCAGCTTCTTCATACTTCTTAGACATATTGTTCCTTTAACCTTTGGCTGAAGCCTCTTCCAATCGGGTAAATATCTCCGTTATATAATTCCCGGTGAAACACCCAGTACATAACTGTTGGTGAGGAGAACAATCCCGAAGTGTCTGTAAGCTCATAAACTCAAGTGAATCGACCCCATAATAGTCGCGCAACCCCTCTTTGGAGGTATGTGCCATAACCAACTCCGAATATTTTGAAATGTCGACACCGTAAAAACATGGGTGTGTAATTTGGGGAGATGCGATACGGACATGGATTTCTAATGCTCCGGCTTGCTTCAATAATTGTGTAATATGAAGCAGTGTTGTTCCGCGAACAATGGAATCATCAATTAATACCAGTCGTTTACCTTGGACAATTCGCCTGATTGCTGCAAGCTTTAACAGCACAGCACGGTCGCGTAATTGTTTTGACGGCTCAATAAAAGTTCTTCCGATATACTTGTTCTTAATGAGACCAACTTCGTATGGAATGCCTGACTCTTCTGCGTATCCTATGGCTGCACTCAGGGAAGAGTCGGGAATACCGATTACAATATCTGCCGAGGCCGGGTGCTCTTTGGCCAGACGCTTTCCGCTGAGTTTACGAAATTCATGGGCGTTCACTCCGCTGATATCGCTATCGGGTCGGGCAAAGTAGATGTATTCCATGGTGCAGAGAGCTTCTGTGGATTCGGTTGCATAGAATTCAGAAGACAGACCATCTTCACAAACACGTACAATTTCACCCGGTTTTACGTCCCGTACAAATGTAGCTCCTACTGCATCTATAGCTGAAGTCTCGGAAGCTACTATATACGATTCATTAAGTTTCCCGATTGAAAGAGGCCGGAATCCATTTTTATCACGAACAGCATACAGTTCATCATTAACCAGGATAATAAATGCGAAGGCACCGACCAACCGAGGTAATGCCTTCTTTAGTGCGAGTACCGGATTCTGATATACCTCCTTGTTCATCATATGTGCAATGAGTTCGGAATCAGAAACGGAATGGAAAATCGAACCGTTTTCTTCCAGTTCGTGTTTCAGTTCCTTATAGTTAACGATATTTCCATTGTGGCAGAGCCCGAAGGTCTTGTTTTGATAATTAAAAATGAACGGCTGGATATTGTGGGTATGAGTTCCCCCGGTTACCGAATATCGTACATGACCTATGGCGTGAGAACCGGTAAGGTTCTGAAGGATATGATCGGTGAAAACTTGGTGAACAAGCCCTGGACCTTTATGTATATCGTATAATCCTTTTTCACCGGCCATAATGCCACATGCTTCTTGTCCACGATGTTGTAACGCGTGTAATCCATAGAAAGCCATATTGGAGGCATCGTGGTGGTTGAATACACCAAAGACGCCACATTCTTCTCGCATACCTGTGTGCTTCATGCTAGATACTTCCTTGTAACAATGTGTAAATTGTTTCGTAACCTGCCATAAGATCCCCAGAATCTTCCCGGAAACGATCTTTGTCAAAACTTTCCTGATTAGTGTTCCAGAATCGGCATGTATCCGGACTTATCTCATCTACCAATAACACTCTTGCGTCCTCTGTGCGTCCAAATTCCAATTTGAAATCGACGAGTGTCATACCTACATGAGCGAATCTTTCTGTAAGAAGTGTGTTTATCTGCAATGCTTCGTTGCGGATGAAGAGGAGATCTTTGTGCGTTGCAATATTGAGTGCAACTGCATGATCATCGTTTATGAGAGGATCGCCCAGAGCATCATTCTTATAGCTGAATTCTACGATTGGGGCTGCAAATTTTTCTCCCCGTTTCATTCCCAGTCTTTTCACCATTGATCCAGCTGCGTAGTTTCTTACAATAACTTCGAGAGCTATGACCTGGGTCTTTACACATCTGATATCTCGTTCATTAATCTGCTCTATGAGATGATTCTTAACACCATGTTGTGCGAGATAGGTGAAAAGGATGGTCGATATCTGATTGTTCAGTATGCCTTTCCCCTTTATTGAAGCCTTCTTTGCTCCGTTTCCTGCAGTTGCATCATCTTTAAAATGGATGATTACCTCACCTGGGTTTCCTTCATATACAATTTTTGCTTTTCCTTCGTACAATTGTTTCATAGTTCATGCACCTCCTTTTGTAAAAAACTGAATTCCACTCATAAAGATATCCTGGCGTTTGCAGCCCGGTACATTTAGGAACAGATCTTCACGAATCCGTTCGTTGTGTGCCATTTTTCCGAGAATATTTCCTTGAGGTGATACGATTCCCTCAATATTCATTACAGATCCATTCGGGTTATCCACATATGTTGTTGCGATAAGGTCATGCTGCACTAGGAATCTCAGTTGTGATTCATTTGCGACAAATTTACCCTCTGAATGAGAGATGGGTAGTGTGTAGATTATTTCGGAGTCCAAATCCTGAAGCCAGGGAGATCGGAGAGAGTGGATGCGTGTATTGACCAGCTTGGCGATATGTCGATAGGAATCATTGAAGAATAGCGTTGGGTCGTCCTCATTTCGGTCATGGATGACTCCATAGGGAAGCAAACCCGATTTTATAAGTCCTTGGAATCCGTTGCATATTCCGAGAATAAGATGGTCTTTACTCACAAAATCATCGACCGCTGCACGAATTTTTTTATTCTTCAAGAAAGCTGTAATGAACTTTCCGCTTCCATCGGGTTCATCGGAGTAACTGAACCCGCCTGGCAATACGAGAATATGTGATTGTGATAATTCATGAATAAAGCGTACAACACTCTGCTCAAATAGCGTATGAGAGGTGTCATTAACTACGAATACGTGAGTTTCTCCACCAGCTCGAGTAAAATTCATTTCCATATCGAGCTCTGAATTTGTTCCACTGAAAGTGAGAATAAGTACTTTTGGTTTAGCTATTGCTGTGTGGTAGTATCTTTTGGAATATTTCTTCGCTGGAGGAGGAGACGTTTGAGCAATTGGTTTTGCCATAGGGTAAATGCTCTCCAATCCGTTCAGGTGCTTGCGCTTACTGTGTGGATTAAACGAAGCGGTGGTTCTTCCTATAGGCTCAAGATTAGCCAATCTTCTGGAAGTGGTGAATACAAATCCTCCAGGATTTGATTTGGAAGAGACCTCTGAACAATCGTATCCGATTTCGTTACCAAAACTCATCAGGTCAAGTGTATGCTTGAGACCCTCATCGAGCGTGGAAATTGATGTTATATCAGCACGATACTGTTCAATAATCTCGATATGCCTCTTGAAACACTCAATATCGGGTATACCTTCCTGTGTTTTCTGCTCTAACACATAGATATTTTCATCTGCTGCCTTAAATGCACGCGAGCGGAGTCTCTCAATGGATACTTCACCAAATGCAAAACTAACGAGTGTGGGAATAACATCTAGGTTTTCGTACGAACCAGACATAGAATCCTTTCCCCCAATCGATGCGAGGGTAAGGGCATCACACATTTCAAAAGCTCCAAGCAGTGCTTGCAGAACGAGTCCCCACCGCTCTGGATGATTCCCTAATTTTGGAAAATATTCCTGGAAGCTTAGGTAGGTATCTTCAAGTCGAGCTCCTGTTGCAATGTGCTTCGCAACCGAAGAGAGCACTGCATACATACCCATGAGGTATGGTGATTGCTCAGAAATTACTGGATCAAACCCATAACTCACCACAGAAGCCTTATTGGATGAAGCATGAAGTGGAAATCGCTGGACAGAGCTGAGTTCAGGTGTAGATTGTGTGTTGCCTCCATAAGGAGAAAATAGGGTAGAGTTGCCAACCGATGAGTCAAAAATTTCACCTAAACCTTTCTGTGAAAACCTGTTGAGCTGTATGTAGTGGTCTCGGTTATATGAAAGAACTTTCAAATCATCTACTACAATATTCTGTGTGGGAAGCGGACCATTAGTGTCGAGAAAGGAACGATCCAGATTGACAACGATATGTCCATTATGTTTCATGACAAGTCGCGGTTCTTTAGTAATGAGTGCAACTTTGGAAGCTTCAACATTTTCATTTTTTGCATAGATGAGGAGCTGCTCAAGATCTGCTTCCGCTATTACCACTGCCATACGTTCTTGGCTTTCAGAGATAGCTATTTCAGATGCATTCATTCCCTGTGCTTTAAGTGGAATCGCATCGAGATCAATACTGATTCCTGGTGCCAGTTCTCCTATAGCAACACTCACACCACCTGCTCCAAAATCGTTTGATCTTTTTATCATTGATGTAACTTCAGGTATTCTAAAGAGTCTTTGTAACTTGCGTTCTTCGAGAGGATTTCCCTTCTGAATTTGTGCATAGGAGGTGTCTAATGATTGTGAAGTGTGTGACACCGAGGAACCGCTTGCTCCACCAATACCATCCTTTCCTGTTCTACCTCCAAGAAGGACAACGATGTCTCCAGGATTAGGATTAGCACGCAATACTTCATCCTTTTTGGTAATTCCGACTACCGCTCCGAGTTCAAAATGTTTTGCGACATAGGATGGATGATACATTTCTCTTACCAGAGTAGTCGCCAAACCAATCTGGTTTCCGTACGACGAAAAGCCACGGGCTGCTTCACGCACGATTGTTGACTGTGGTAATTTATTATGTAGTGTTTGTGAAATATCTGTGGTTGGATCTGCTGCTCCACTGATGCGTATCCCTTGGTACACAAAGCTTCGTCCACTTAATGGATCTCGGATTGCTCCTCCCAGACAGGTCTGAGCTCCACCGAATGGTTCAATTTCGGTAGGATGGTTGTGCGTCTCATTTTTGAACATGAGGAGATACTCACCATGTTCGTCTGTTACATAGATACTGCAGGCATTCACCTCTTCGGAGTTCTCAACGCGACTTAGCTTCCCCTTTTCCTTCAGATAGCGCTGAGAATGGGTTGCTAAATCCATCAGTGAAATTTCACCAGAACGGCCGATTTCCGTCCGCTGGTTGCAATATTTATTAAAACTGGCCTCTATGGCCTCCTTATAGGTTCCCTCATAGGTAACGGTTCCAATAGGGGTGATAAAGGTTGTGTGTCTGCAATGATCTGACCAGTAGGTATCAAATACTAACAACTCGGTTTCTGTTGCCGTTTTTTTTGTCTTCTTGTAATAATCTTGGATGTACAAACAGGTCTCTATGCTCATGGCAAGACCGAGCTCGTCTTTCAACTTCATGAGCTGTGTAGGGTTCATAGACGTAAATTCGGAGAGACTTTTCATATGTTTCTGTGCTGGAGGAGTGGACTTTTCGTAGGATAATGATCGCTCACGGGTGTCTGCGGGATTAATAACATAAGATTTGATTTTCTCTCTATCGCACTCAGGTAGTATTGAGTCAAATACGAGTACGGTGCTGGAATGTACCGAAAAATCACTTCCCCGTTCAAGAACCAGACTACCAGCCTGGTGAGCATAGTAAGCTCTCTGATCGAAATGTCCAGCGAGTAGGGTGTAGGCAATTACTGAACGATCTGAGGTTTCCAATGTATTGAACATTTCGTCAGTAACCTTATCTCCTAATACTTCTTGCTGAAAATAGACGAGATCAGATGAATCGAGGCCTTCTACTTCATATAATGCGTAGATTACACAAGTTGTCTGAATGTGAAGATCTTTTTCAATTTGTTGGGATAATACTCTGCTGGCTACGTCAAAGGCCTGTTTTTTTCGAATAAACACCTGGTGTCCGATCATCTATTTCTTACCTCTTTTAGTCGTTCAATATCTGATAATTTGCCGTTGATATGCCCGACTTTTCTATTCTTCACTGTGCTGTTTTTTCCATAGTCATAAAATGTTCCCGGGAAATGATTCATCGTTACTGATTCATAGTGCTGGCCTAAGACATTGACCATACACCACGTAGTATCAACAATAATTTTGGGAAAATTCATGCCAAGAAGACTGTAGATATGTAGGTCAAACTGACTCACGTTAGCCGCATCGAGTGTGATATGGCCTGAATTGTGGACTCTTGGAGCAACTTCATTTACATACAGATTTTGTCCACTGAGGAAAAATTCCACGGTGAGTACCCCATAATAGTCGAGTGTTCTGATTATTGCCTGTGCTTTCTCAATCATCTGACTTTCAAGTTCCTGTGAAACTGAAGCGAACCAGGTTGTATCGAGGATATGATTGCGATGCACATTCTCAAATATTGGGAAATGGGCAATTTCTCCATGAATATTTCGTGCAATGATCAAGGAGTACTCGGTAATACCGGGAAGATATTGTTCAGCTATCATTCCCTTTTCAGCGTACTTCAAGTCTTGTGTCCCATGTACTATATGCTGCCCTTTTCCGTCGTAACCAAACTGAGCAGTTTTCACGATATACGGGTAATCAAATGAAAAATCACTCGTTACTTCGGTATAGGGAACAGTTGGAATTCCCGGTAGAGAATTAATGAATTTTTTCTCACTCAGTCGATTCTGCAGGGTACGCAAAGCTCGTGTGCCCTGAGGAACATTGGGAAGTATTTCAACAACAGATGGTGAAATGTTTTCAAATTCATAGGTAATCACGTCAAGATCTTTGGCAAACTGCTGTATTGCATGGACATCATCAAAATCGCCACAATGGAACGAATGACTTTCTGTACGTGCACAGGCTTCTGGTAATCTATCGTATATGGATATTTCAACAGGAAAGGGGAGTCTTTCGGCTGCACGGGCAAGCATGAGTCCTAATTGACCCCCACCAAGTATGCCGATTTTAGTTTTCCTGCTCACCGAGGCCTTCCTTTAGAACCTGTGCAGCTGCTAATTGCCGTTGTGCCTCTAATAGCTCTCCTAGTTTTTTATCTGAGAGTGCCAAAATACGGAGAGCATACAGTGCAGCGTTGCTGCTGCCTGAAGTGCCAATACTCATGGTACCCACCGGAACTCCCTGCGGCATTTGAACGATTGACAACAGTGAATCAATTCCATTTAGTACACTGCTTTTCATGGGAACACCAATCACCGGTAATGTGGTAAGACTAGCCACCATTCCGGGTAAGTGTGCAGCTCCACCTGCTCCTGCGATAATGATGGCATATCCGCGGGCTTTTGCATTTTTTGCGAATTCCACCATGTGTTCGGGAGTCCGATGAGCTGAAACAACCTGTACATCGACTTCCACTGAAAATGATTGAAGGATTTCTACAGCCTCTTTCATCTGTGGATAATCCGATTTTGAACCCATAATTACTGCAACTTTCATACATAACTCCTCGTTCAATAAAAACTATGTTCCTTAAGAATCACATCGTGTGCTGCCCCCTCTTTGAGACTCATTTCGGACACCACCGTGATGATTGCCTGTTCTTGAAATTCTTTAATAGTTAAGGATCCCGAGTTGATCATTGAAGCTTTGATTTTTGCGAGGGAAATTAGGAGGTTGTCTTTCAGTGGACCAGCATACGGTACGTAGGAATCAACACCTTCTTCAAAATGCATGGGTTTGTTGTCGAGGGTATCGTATCGTGCCCAATTTTTTGCACGATTCGAGCCTTCACCCCAATATTCCTTCATATAGTTCCCGTTATATTTGTATTTTTGTCCTGGAGCTTCTTCAAACCGGGCAAAATACCTTCCGAGCATTACAAAGTCAGCACCCATCGCCAGAGCAAGTGCAACATGATAATCCTGTACGATTCCACCGTCTGATGCCAGGGGAATGTATATGCCTGTTTCTTCATAGTATTGATTTCGTGCTTTAGCTACCTCAAGAACTGCGGTAGCTTGTCCACGCCCAATTCCCTTTTGTTCTCGTGTTATGCAGATAGAGCCTCCACCAACACCAATCTTTATAAAATCTGCTCCTGCTTCGGCAAGGAAATGAAATGCTTCAGCATCTACAACGTTACCAGCACCAATTTTTACCTTTTCTCCGTACTGGTTACGTACAAAGGCAATGACATCCTTCTGATACTCACTGAAGCCATCAGAGGAATCTATGCAGAGAATGTCAGCTCCGCTTTCAAGTAGGGCGGGGATTCTTTCTTTATAATCGTGAGTATTGACTCCTGCACCTACCATGTAAGACTTTTTCTGATCTAACAGTGCCTCGGGATTTTCTTCATCTGAGTCGTAATCTTTTCTAAAGACAAGTGAGACCAATCGGTTTTCACGAACTATAGGAAGCACACTCAATTTATGTTCCCAGAGCATATCATAAGCTGAATCCAGCGATATTCCGTCTTGACCACAGATAAGTTTATCATACGGAGTCATAAAGTCGGTAACCGGAGTTTCAACACTCATCTGTGGTACCCGCCAATCTCTCGAGGTGATGATTCCCTTCAACTCTCCATGAGGGCTCCCGTCTGATGTTATGGTGATAGTTGAATGGTCTGTTTCCTCTTTAATTTTGATTACATCTTTTAGAAGTGCTTTTGTTGTAAGGTTATATCTACTTTCCACAAAACCAAGCTTGAACTGCTTCACTCTCTGAATCATTTCTGACTGAGATTGAATTGACTGAGAAGCATAAATAAATGAGAGCCCACCTTGAAGGGCTAGGGCAATTGCGAGTTTATCGTCGCTCACTGCCTGCATAATTGCGGAAGTAAAGGGGATATTCAGTGTCAGTGCAGGTTTTTCTCCCTTCTTAAACTTGGTGATTGGTGTAGTGAGATTTACTTTTTCATGGGTATGCGACCGCTTCGTCAATCTGGGGATGAGTAGATATTCATTAAATGTCCGCGATACCTCTTCAAAGATTTTTGCCATTTTTTCCTCCGAAAATAAAAAAAGTAGACTTTTCACAAGTCTACTTTTCCATCAACAAACAATACTCAACTAAAATCGAAATGAGTGTTGTGTTGTATCATAGTCCCCATGTTTACGGTTGGGGGTAGAAACTTGCTAACCATATCTTAGCGATTATACGATACGCTTTTTCTGTACTGTTATAGACTAGGCAATTCAACCCAGTCCATTATGAATATGCATAGTAATCAACGTCTGTTTCCTACAATGCCTCCTAGGTATTGCAATCTATGAAAACAAAAAAAGCAACCAGTTTGCGCAGGTCAAACCAGTTGCCATTTGGGCGGAATCCAAGTAGAAGCACCAACTTCTACTGCCACACAATCGTATGTGTTCAAAATAATATATCTCCCGCACATGCTTTCATGTGAACTACCATAGTCGAAGGACCATTTTTGTGTCAACCACTCTAACCATAAAGGTTCATACCAAAGTATGATTCGGATAGTTTTTCTTTTTTCAGCAAGTTATCAGATTGCTTGTACATGATAACGGTTTTATCATGCTGTTGTGATTAGGTCCGATCCTTACTATGAAGAGAGGATTTCCATGAAACGTATAATCGTATTGATCACTGTGTTGTTTGTGATACTACTCCAATCGTGTACCAGTATTTCAGACATGGAATTAGATGAATGTAAGAGAGAGCAGACTGAGACAATCCAGGCGGGTTCAGTAGGGCATGGTTTCATAGTATTGCCACATGGTAGATTGATAGATGACCCAAAGTTTGTTATTTCAGGTTCTGCATCACTTCTTGCTGAGAATTTTGATCTAGATTCGATGTATAACCAATATTTGATACTTGACCCCCAAATATTCCGATTCGATCCGCAAGGAGTCTACACAATAAAATTTGACTATCGTATCCTTTCAGTCTCCCCTGAAGGTGATAGTAATTTTGAAACCGTTATGTTCTCATCTCTAGGGGGAGCAGAAGAAAAATGGATTTCTTCACTAAATCTTACGAGTCCTGTGGATACTCGAGAAACTGCAGAATTCACCTTTCATTTGCTCGAATTTCCTGATTATGAGTTATCTTGGAATGTCACTAGGACCGGCAGCATAGTGATTGATAACATTGAAGTGTACAACTCACATGGAATTCTCGTCGCATATGAAAACTTTGAGAGCCCTACAGTACAAACTGCACAAGTGTTTCTTCCTACTGCACGTGTAGGGCAACCCTATTTTTGCATCCCTGCGGTATATGGCACAGGCATGAAACCTATAAAAGTGTTACCTACAGGGGCAAACTTACCACCAGGCCTCAGTGTAAATGCTGAAGGACAGGTTGAGGGGATTCCTCAACAGGAAGGTGATTATACAGTAAGTCTTATCTACTCAGATTCCGTGGGGACTCTTTCTCATTTAGCTTATAACCTTTCCGTAGTTCCTGAGAATGAAATCTCTGAGTACAGAGTAGTGGGCAGAAAAACAAATCTTCCAAATCAAATAGCGTATTCTTATGAGCCGTATTATGAGCCTTTTCGGAATCCTCTTAAAGGGATTCGTGACGATGCCAGCTCCGTAAAAAATCATCCGTGGTCTACGCTCGGGCGACAGTACATAGAATGGAATACGATTGAGCGTGATTCATGTGATACGGTAGAACACATAAAACAAGTCACGGATGAAGTTGCTGCTGGTGTGAATCTCTATAATGTGAAAATTATTCCACGTGTGTATCTACGTTGGCCGCCTGATGGTAACTATTGGCCTAAGGATCTGAAAAGCGGAGATT